>JAPLGK010000133.1 GCA_026390195.1 Caldisericota bacterium | reverse complement strand
TGAGAGCGACGACCAGATACCGGAGATTCTTGAACGATACCGGGAGCGTCTTGTTGAATTCCTCGGTCCGCTCCATCACGAGGGCGCCGGTGAAGTCCTCCTTCGGAACGACGATCCGATGAATAGCAGTCCTGCGAGTCGGAGGCATGTTGTCTGTCACTTCCAGAGTGCCTCTAGCTTCGTCAGAAGGCCTTCGTCGCTGACATTCCTGGCGACACGGATGGCGTGATAGATGGCTGTGGCGTCGGACCGGCCATGACAGACGATGCTGATACCCTTGACTCCCAGAAGTGGGACGCCGCCGTACTGGCTATAGTCGAGTCTCTCCTTGACGAGTCGCAGATTGCTGTGAGCCAGAGCACCACCGAGCTTGCCCTTGATGGAGCTGCCAAGCGCTGTCTTCATCATGTCAAACAGTGTTTCTGCAGTACTCTCCATGGTCTTTATGACGATGTTGCCGGTGAACCCATCGCTGACCACGACATCCGCGACATGTCGAAAAGCTTCTTTCGGTTCGACGTTGCCTATGAACCCGGGGTTTCTGGCTGCGAGAAGTTTGTGCGTCTCGATCACCTGGCGGGACCCCTTCTCGGCTTCCTCGCCAATGTTGAGGAGGCCGACCGTCGGCGTCTCCTTGCCTGTAACGAGGCGACAGTAGACTTGGCCCATGCGCGCAAACTGCAGGATGTTCTCTGGAACACAATCAGCCACGGCTCCAACGTCGATGAAGTAGAACGGCTCGCCCGTCACGGACGGTAAGGCGGCAATCAGCCCTGGGCGAAGCACGCCACGTATGCGGCCAAGAACGAACAGCGAGATTGCCATCTGTGCGCCGGTACTGCCGGCAGAGACGATCGCGTCGCACTTCTTCTCCGCAATGAGCTGGATGGCCCGGTACAGCGACGAGTCCTTGCGCGTCCTCAGTACTTCGGATGGGTGGTCGTGAAACGTGATGACCTGGGTCGTCGGGACCACTTCGTACGAAAAGGACTGACCCTGACGATACTGGGACAGCTCACGATTGATGGCGCCATCGTCGCCCACGAAGACGACCGTGACACCAAACTCGCGGGCAGCCTCCACAGCTCCCTTGACAATCTCATGGGGGGCATAATCGCCCCCCATGGCATCGACGGCAACTCTCATAGGTTAGGCAGCAGGCTTTTCCTTCTTCTCTTCCTGCTTGACCACGAGCTTGCCATCGTAATACCCGCAGTACGGGCAAATATGATGTGTACGGATAAGCTTGTTGCAGTGCCCACAATGGACAAGAGGGCTATGGTTATTCCTGAAGCGCATCTTGACTTTGCTGTATCTATTGCCCTTCCTGCTGTGGGTTATCTTCTTCTTTGGATTTGCCATTCAACTTCCTCCTGAACGAGAATCACTGAACCACAATATTAACGACTTTTCCCTTGATTGCAACGACTCGCTTGACAATGTGTCCACCCGTGTACTTGACAACACAATCCTGAGCGAGCGCCAGGCTTCCCAGTTCCTCGTCGGTCGAGTCCGAAGGAACCAGCATCGAACCCCGCACCTTGCCATTAACCTGCACTGCAACCTCCACTTCGCTCTCGACAAGCTTGCTCTCGTCCCAGGCAGGCCAGGGCTGTCTGTGAATGCTCCCTTCGCAACCGTACTCCTGCCAGAGTTCCTCTGTCATGTGGGGAGCAAAAGGAGCCAGGACAACCAGCAACTGCCGCATCGCAGTCTGCCACTCAACTGTCGACAGCACAGTCTCGTCGTTCCGCACGGTCTCGGCCAGGAAGTTGAAGTATTCCATGAACGCAGCTACTGCGGTGTTGAACTTGAACTTCTCGATGTCCTCGGTGATCTTCCTGGTCAGCTTGTTGACCTGCAGCTCGAGTCTGGGGACAGCCGCATCCCTCGGCATTCCGTGCGATGCCTCGATGGTGCGCTGGGCGAGTTCCCACAAACGCTTTGCAAAGCGGTGTGCGCCCGAGATGCTTTCCTTGGACCAGGCGACCTCCTGCTCAAACGGTGCCATGAACAATTCATACAAGCGCAAGGTGTCCGCGCCGTACTGCTCGACAACCTCGTCGGGAGTAATGACGTTATGCTTGCTCTTGCTCATCTTCTGCCCGTCGTAGGAAAGCAGCATTCCCTGGTTCATGAGGCGAGCGAAGGGCTCTGTGAAACCAACGAGACCTTCGTCGTACATGACCTTGGTCCAGAACCGGGCATACAGCAGATGCATGACCGCATGTTCCGCGCCACCAACATACAGATCGACAGGAAGCCAGTAGTCTATGGTCGCCCTGTCAAAGGGCGCCTTGTCGTTGTGAGGGCTGGTGAACCGCAGCTCGTACCACGAGGAACAGGCGAAGCCGTCCATTGTATCGGTCTCGCGCCGGGCTGGTCCCCCGCACACAGGGCATATCGTTTCGACCCATTCCTTGATGCCGGCCAGAGGTGACTCGCCCGTGCCGCTTGGTTCATATCCTTGGACATCCGGCAACACGACCGGCAGCTGACTCTCAGGAACGGGGACCGTCCCGCATGCTGGACAGTGTATCATGGGTCTTGGAGCTCCCCAATAGCGCTGGCGGCTGATGAGCCAGTCACGCATGTGGTAGTTGGTCTGCGCTTTTGCAAACCCCTTTGCTTCACCCTCTGCGACCATTGCCACGAAAGCAGCCTCTGTCGTCAGACCGTCGAAGCTGCCCGAATGCACCAGCGTGCCATGCTCGGAATATGTATCGTTCCAGGCCGTTGCTTGGTACACGACACCTGGCCATCCGATGACCTGACGGATCTGGATGCCACACCTGGTGGCAAACGCGAAGTCACGGCTGTCATGACCAGGTACAGCCATGATGGCGCCCGTGCCATAACCCATGAGAACATAATCGGCAATCCAGACCGGGACCTTCTCGCCAGAGAACGGGTTGACCGCGTATGCCCCCGTGAAGACACCCGTCTTTTCCTTATCCATCGACATGCGGTCGATCTCCGTCTTAGTCTTGCTGGCCGCACCATATGCATCGACCTCGGCATGCTGTCCGCTCGAGACGATCTCGGCCACCAGCGGGTGCTCAGGAGCCAGCACGAGGAACGTGGCCCCCATGATTGTGTCGAGACGGGTCGTGAAGACTGTTACCGGATGCTTCAAACCATCCCTGGCCGACACGATATCAAAGACGACCTCGGCGCCAACTGACTTGCCGATCCAGTTGCGCTGCATGATCTTGATGCGCTCGGGCCAGTCGACGGTATCAAGGTCGTCGGCCAGACGATCAGCGTAGTCGGTTATCCTGAAGAACCACTGTTTCAGCTTCTTCTTCTCCACAGGAGTCCCGCAGCGCCAGCACTTGCCATCCTTTGCCTGCTCGTTGGCCAGGACAGTCTTGCAGCTGGGGCACCACCACTGCTCCGACTCCTTCTCATAGGCAAGTCCCCGTTTGTTCAGAAGCAGGAAGAACCACTGGGTCCATCTGTAGTATTCGGGATCGGATGAGTTGATCTCCCGTTCCCAATCGTACGAGGTCCCGATGAGTTTGAGCTGCCGCTTGAAGTTGGTCGTGTTCTTGATGGTAATCTCCCGCGGATTCTTCTTCAGCCTGATGGCCTCGTTCTCAGCGGGGAGCCCGAATGCGTCCCAGCCCATGGGGTGCAGGACATTGAAGCCCTTCATGCGGTAGAAGCGGCTGATGACGTCGGTGGGAATGTAGTTGCGGCAATGGCCGACGTGCAGGCCGTCTCCCGATGGATAGGGGAAGTAATCCAGACAGAAGAGCTTCGGCTTGACGGAGTTCTCTTCCGTCCGGTAGGCCTTCTCGGCCTCCCAGAGGTCCTGCCACTTCGGTTCGATGCTATGAAAGTCGTATTCTCTCATTGGTCACTCCAATGGTGAATGCCAAAGTGCCTGGCACTATGAAATTCACATTCCACGGGTCAGGGCTGCAGCCTCTCCATGTCGCGTGGAAAAAGGGCGGCCTCGCGCAGGTTCGTCAGACCCGTCAACTGCATGATGAACCGCTCCAGCCCGATGGCAAATCCACCGTGCGGCGGCATGCCAAACCGGAACGTCTCCAAGTAGCCCGCCACTGCTTCCTGTGTCATGCCACGAGATTCCAGAGCCCTGGCATAGTCTTCGAACTTGTTGAGACGCTGCCCACCAGTAACCAGCTCGGTCCCCCGAAACAGAAGGTCAAATGAGTTGGAGTACTTGGGGTCGTCCGGGTTCGGCGCCGTGTAGAAGGGGCGCTTCACCATCGGGTATCCGGTCACGAACAGGAAATCGGACTGCCAGGTCTCCTTTGCCCACTCGCCCAGCCACTTCTCGTGTTGAGGGGCAAGATCCGGCTCTCCACGGCAATCCTCGCCATGATGATCGAAGATCCACTGCTGAGCGTCGGGGAAGTAGACGTGTGGAAAGGTCTCGGGCGTCACCGGTGTCTCGACGTTGAGAAGTCCCAGCTCCTTGGGGCAGTGCGTCGTGAGATAGGAGAGGATCCCCTTGATAGCGTCGGTCAGAAGGGCCATGATCGTCCTATGGTCCTTGATGAACCCCATCTCGGCGTCCATGCTGACGTACTCGTTGAGGTGACGGATGGTCTGATGAGGCTCAGCCCTGAAGACAGGAGCCACCTCGTAGACGCGTTCGAAGACACCGACCATCATCTGCTTGTAGAACTGGGGGCTCTGTGCCAGATAGGCCTGCTTCCCGAAGTACTCGATCGCGAACACGTTGGCACCTGACTCAGAAGCCGTGCCTATGATCTTGGGCGTCGCCACTTCCGTGAAACCCTTGCCGTCAAGAACCTCCCGGAATCCGTGGGCGGCTGCGGCGCTCAGTTTGAAGATGGCCTGTTTGGAAGGCGCCCTGAGACCGACCACAGCATGGTCGAGGAACGTATCCAGATGCGCATTGATGACCGGCTTGTTGATTGGAAACGGCAACGCTTCGGTGACAGGAGACAACACGGTGAACGAGGGGTCGTGCACTTCGTATCCGCCGGCGGCCTGTTGCTCTGCAACCACCGTGCCCTCGACCTGGATGACGCTCTCAACAAGCAGTCCATCGATGGAGGCCACCGCCTCGGGAGCCTCCACGACGATCTGACAGATACCGGAGCGATCGCGCAGGTGGACAAATACCATACCACTTCCCAGCCTGCGAATACGGTGCATCCACCCCGCCATCATGATGCGTTCACCTGCGTGAGAGGAGAGTTCGCTACTCAGCACACGTTCCATGTCAACCTCCATATATGACAATGGCCGCTCTCAGGACAACCGCCCAGGACCGGCCCTCGACAACCTCTATTAGGTTACTTCCTGACTGCCTTTCTGTCAACAGGGAAGTGCTGATGAATCGACATTGGTAGGTCACAGTGCACTCAGATGCCCGTCAACCTGATCATCTTGAACGAGAGCACACGGACGCTCAGTATCACATTCCAGTCCGGAGATCCGCAACCCCACGCGGGGTACTTGACCCGTTCTGTGCCACGACAATACTGAGAGCAGTATCGTGCGAGTTCCTCACGTTTCGCGCGTGTGGCAAGAGAACTGCCATTTGACGAAGCTAAGGAGAGTTCAAGAGCTATGAATGCAGCAAATATGCACAAGACGGTCGCCGGCGGTGTGGGGTGTCGCTGGCATGGCCAGACGTAGCACACAAACGCCCCTCGCATTGGACCAACATACTCGGGGGGAAACAGGCAAAAGGGGAGACCATGACTGACAAGGAACTCCGTTCAGGCGAGGCTGCCATAGTGCAGAAGCAGGCGGATGATGCTCTGCGGGACGCAGCCTGGCGGCTCGAGAGCATCATCGAAGGCACCCATGTCGGCACCTGGGAATGGAACGTCCAGACCGGGGAAACGGTCTACAACGAGGTGTGGGCGCAGATCATCGGCTACACGCTCGACGAGCTGGCCCCCATTAGCATCAAGACATTTCAAACGTTTGTCCACCCCGATGACCTGAAGCAATCCGACGAACTGCTGGACCGGCACTTCGCAGGTGAACTGCCCTACTACGACTACGACTGCCGGATGAAGCACAAGGACGGTCACTGGGTCTGGGTCCACGACCGCGGTCGCGTCATCACCCGCACCGGCGACGGCAAGCCGCTGATGATGTTCGGCACCCACACCGACATCACCGCACGCAAGCGGGCTGAGGAGGCGCTGGTATCATCCCTGTCTCTGCTCAAGGCCACCATGGAATCGACGGCAGATGGAATCCTCGTTGTGGACCTGAACGGACGCATTACGCTATGGAATCATAAATTCGCCGACATGTGGCGAATCCCAGAAGAGCTCCTGTCCGACCATCTTGACGAAACAGCGCTCAACTATGTCCTCCAAGAGTTGGCTCAGCCGGAGGCGTTTCTGGCCAAAGTCAGAGAACTGTATGGGCAGCCGGAAGAATCAAGTAATGATCAACTCGATCTTGCAGACGGACGCATTTTCCAGCGCCACTCCCAACCCCAAAGAATCAGCGATGAGGTCGTGGGCCGCGTGTGGTCCTTCTCGGACATCACCGAGCGCAAGCGGGCAGAGGACGCTCTACGGGAGAGCGAGATCAAGTATCGTACCCTCATTGAGATGACAGGTACCGGATACCTGATTCTCGACTCGCAAGGCAGGGTTCTGGATGCGAACCAGGAATATGTGCGCCTTAGCGGCCATACCCGACTTCACGATATCCTTGGAAAGAGCGTCATTGCGTGGACAGCGGAAGGGGCGAAGCAACGGAATGCGGAAGCCATAGCCCAGTGCGCAAGGAACGGTTTCATCAGGGACTTTGTCACCGAATATGTGGATGGGAGCGGCAAGATAACACCCGTAGAGATCAACGCGTCAGTTGATGGGGAGGGCGAGTCGTCACGTATTGTATCGCTTTGCCGTGACATCAGCGAGCGCAAGCAGGCGGAGGAAGAGGCTCAGCGGGAACGAGCCTTTTTCGACCGACTGGTGGAGACAACCCCGGAAGGCGTTGCGATCACCGATATCCAGGGCAGGGTCATGCGGGTGAACGCCGAGTTTGTGCGCATGTTTGGCTATGAGGTTGATGAAGCCGTCGGACAACGTATCGACGACCTGGTGGCACCTCCCGAGCGCTGGGAAGAAGCCAGCATGATAACAAGGTCTACCGGCCAAGGTGAGAAGACCCTTCTGGAAACAGTGCGGCGCAGAAAAGACGGCACCCTCGTCGATGTGTCCGTCATCGCCGCACCCATTCTGATCGCAGGGAACCAGGAGGCTTGTTACGCCATCTACCGCGACATCACCGAGCGCAAGCGGGCGGAGGCTCAACTCCGTCAGTCCCAGAAGATGGAGGCCATCGGGACACTGGCGGGAGGGGTGGCGCATGACTTCAACAACCTGCTGACCGGCATCCTGGGCAACATCGCCCTCATGCGCAGCAGCCTGCCCCCAACAGATCCGTTGCTGGAAAACCTGACCGCAGCCGAGACCTCCGCCCGTCAGGCGGCCGACCTCACGAAAGGGCTGCTGACCTTCAGCCACAGTGCCATGGTCCTGCCAGTGCCCATGAGCATCACGACGGCCCTCGACGCGACCCTGGCATTGCTGAAGCAGTCACTACCAGCCACCATGGAGATCGTGCGCGACTACGAGGAGAAAGCGTGGAACATCTTGTTAGACCAGTCACAGGTCACGCAGATCCTCCTCAACCTGGCGGTAAACGCACGGGATGCCATGAAGGGCAAGGGGACGCTGACCGTCCGTGTCAGGAACGAGGTTGTGGGGGAGGAATACCTCCAGGCCCATCCGTTTGCACGCGCAGGGGAGTTTGTCCACCTGAGCGTCACGGACACGGGTCCTGGGATGTCTTCGGAAGTTATGCTACATCTCTTTGAACCCTTCTATACGACGAAGCCAATAGGATCCGGGACGGGGCTGGGGCTCTCAGTGGTTTACGGAGCCGTAAAACAGGCCTGAGGATGGATCACGGCGTTATCCACGGAGGGCGTCGGGAGAACCGCCCCTCAGAAGTACCCCTCGGATTGGAGGAACATCCTCGGGGGCATTGGACAAACAAGTTCGGGGTCGACCTTCGACATCTACCTGCCACGCTGTCTGGAAGAGCCCAGGCAGTCCTTTGCTCCCAGTCCCCTCTCTTCGACGGTACGCGAGGGAACGGTCCTGGTGGTCGAAGACGAGCCGGTCGTGTGCGCGGTCGCCCAAGCTCTCCTGAGCAGGAGCGGGTATACCGTCCTGACAGCACCGGATGGGGCATCAGCCCTCAACATCCTGCACGAGCACCTGACGGGCATCGGGCTCATCCTGCTGGACATGACCATGCCGGGCATGACCACCAACGAGATTGTGCAGGCCGTCCGAGCCGTGGACCCCATTGTCCCCATCCTGCTGAACTCCGGGTACGCCTTGGGTGACACCGTCGCGCAGATGCTCGAGGAGGGCAGTGTCCAAGGGTTCCTGGGCAAGCCCTACAGCCTGAGCGAGCTCACGGACAAGGTGCAAGAGCTGCTCCAACAAAGTTGAGCGGGCTGCTGGCACGAGATACGACTCTGGCCCTCGTTGGCAGCTGACTGCAACAACAGGCCCCAACAACAACGCCGGATTCCTGCATACGCGGGAATGACGGAGAATGTTACACTTCGGGACGGTTCCGTTTCCGCTGAGAATGTTACACCTCAACGCATGGATTCCCGCATACGCGGGAATGACGGATTGATATGCACAACCGACGTTTCACACAGACTCCGTTCGCTGTATTGTAGTTGATTGGCTGTCGCTTCATGGTAAACTCAAGTTTTGGAGACTGGCAAACACATCTCCAAGTCGAGTGAGGCGCAGATGGCATTGACTGATCAGACAATCAAACTCGTGGATGGACGTACGCTGGGCTATGCGGAATTCGGCGACCCAACAGGCAAGCGGGTGCTCTTCTTTCATGGGTTCCCAGCGTCACGTCTCGAGGGTATCGCCCTGGACACTCCCGCACGGGCAATCGGTGTTCGACTCATCGCACCCGACAGGCCGGGGTTTGGTCTTTCGGACCCCAAACCTAGACGCTCTTTTTCGGATTGGCCGGAGGACGTCCTTCAGCTTGCTTCGCACCTCCGCATCTACGATTTCGCGGTCCTCGGCACCTCCGGAGGAAGCCCCTACGTCGTCGCGTGCGCAGACCGCATCAGTGACAGACTGACCGCTGCGGGGATCGTCTCAGGCATTTCTCCGCTTCGCAGCCAGGCAGTCCGCCTGGGCATGAGTCCTGATCAGCGCCGGATGTTCGTTTCGGTAGCGCGCTTCCCCTGGCTTGCTCGCCGCATGCTTGCTCGTAGCATGCAGGAGGTACAGGCCGACTTTCCCTCAGTGCTGACCCGTATGGCAGCGGAACGACCCGACGTGGACAAGGCCGTGCTCGAGCGACCGGACATCAAGGATATGCTCCGAACGAATCTGACCGAAGCCTTCAGACAGGGTGTGGCCGGCGCCGCGCAGGAGCTGGCTCTCTATCCCGGCTCATGGCGCCTCGCGCTGAAGAACGTGGCATACCCGGTTCAGATATGGCAGGGACGCAAAGATGTCATCACTCCCCCCGCAATGGCGGAGGAACTTGCATCTCTTCTTCCTCATACCCTGACACGGTGGTATCCCGACGAGGGTCACTCCTTGCTGTTCGCTCGTTCAGAGGAAATCCTGAGACAGCTCGTGCCCTGACGCGCAAGTTCATGAGAGCCTCTGTCGTGTAACTGTCAGCAGAACCCAGTGGCTAACGACAGGCGCGTGAAGCGAAAGGCAATGATTGTTCTGCTCATCTCCACGAGCGTGTTCCTGGCTGCAGGATCTGGCGCCTGGTTTGGGTTCTTCGGTCCGTCAGTTGCGGCACCTCAGCTGGCGGCCACCCTGTCTCAGCCCGGTAACCAGCTTCCGGAAATCCATTCAACCGACTCTGTGCTTATCGTCGCTCCACATCCTGACGACGAGTGCATTGCCACTGGAGGCGCCATCCTCCACGCCATCAACGCGGGTGCGAAGGTCCACGTCGTGTATCTCACGTATGGAGACAACTACGAAATCGCCTACTGGGCCCTGAAGAAGGTCCCGGCGATGACACCCAGTGAGTTCAGGGCGCTGGGTGAGCTGCGTCGCACGGAAGCTGTCAAGGGTGCTGCTTCTCTTGGGTTGACGCCCGATTGCCTGACGTTTCTCGGCTATCCCGACTCGGGAACCCTGCACATCTGGGAGACCACCTGGCAACCCGGCACAAGCAGGCTCCACGTAGCCACCAACGCCCGTTCAGTCCCCTATTTCGATGCTCTCAGTCCGGGATCTCCTTACAATGCTGCCGCGATCACCGCTGATTTGGAGAAGGTTATGCGGGCGTTCCGTCCAACAGTCGTGTTCTTCCCTTCCCCTTTGGACCTCAACCCGGACCATCAGGCCGCGTACCTCCTCGTAACGGCGGCGCTGGAGGACCTCGATCTGCGCCCGTCTCGCTACACCTACCTCGTCCACCAGCGGAAGTTCCCTACACCCCTCCTGTACAATCCTCTCTCTGCTCTGACCCCGCCCGCGTTTGTGGCTTCGCTGCCGATCCAGCTGCGGAATCTCAAACTGACGACAGATCAGGAGGCACTGAAGTATGCGACGACCAAGCTCTATCACAGCCAGGTCGACGTCGCCTACCGCCTGCTGGCCAGCTTCTCGCGCCGGAACGAGGTCTTCTTTGAGGATCAGCACATGCTACTCTCTTCTGCAGATGCCCCATTCTTCCTCATCCCCACCGACTTCCTGCTGGAACGGTTCGGTCACAACGTTGAGCTGCGCGCTGTGACTGCTAGCAGACCCACGCCAGGGACACTGCGCCTGACACTCTCATTCCCCGTGGCCCCGACTGAGGATTCTGTCGCGGAAGTCTCCGTGTTTCCCATCATGGCGGGAACCCCATTCGCAGGGCAACCCAAACTCATCATCAACCTTCAGCACGGAAAGGAGGCAGCAGCAACGGATCTTGTCAGTGGAGCCTCGGTGACAACGTCAGTAGTGACCACCGAGAAAGGGCCGGACGTGACCATCGACATCAGCATGCCCCAGGCAGCGGCCGCCACTCAGGTCATGCTGCACATCCGCGCTGGATACCGGGGTCTCTCTCTGTACAGCACGCCATGGCAGGTGTTCAGCTTGCCCTCCTCCTGACCCCGCCCGAGATGATCTCGCACAAAGGCCCCTGGTTTGCCTAGGAGGCCTCTTTCTATAGTGCTATCGTTGTTGCGACAGGCCGGCCTGCATCGAGCCGTCAGTGAGGGATGGGCTCTCCAACCGGTGCTCCGTCCGAGACTCTGTCCACAAAGGCAATCCGTTCCAGCGGAAGGCGAGGCGGCCGCTCAACTTCATCGTGTAACTGCTTGTCAGAGAGGATGGGGTTGGGGACCGTCGTGTGTTTCCCCACGATGACCAGCGCCAGCAGCATCATGTGTTCCGGTATTCCCAGCATCGGTTTCACCTCGGCCTCGCGGTGCACACTCTCGCCAGCACTCCGGAATCGCGAACGAACACGTGGCGCCACCGCTGGTTGTTGAAACATGACGGGGATAAGCTGGCAGCATGTGCCAGGTCCCAGATCAGGTCGTCCGTGATGGCCGCCTGATCCAGAGAACGATATGCCCTGCGGGTCTCGATTGCATCTGTAACGTTCATCGGTGCCTCGAGGCGGTCACTCTGCGCAATGTGCCAGTACCTCGTCGATGTCGGGCAACTCAGGGATGGGATAGACCTTCACCCAGGTGACCTTGCCCCATTCGTCAATGAGCACGTTGGCACGCTCGGAGTACCCCTCGACGTCGCGGAACAGCCCATACAGCCTGGCTATGGCGCCGTGCGGCCAGAAGTCGGACAGCAGCATGGTCTCGGCGATGAGCAGCTGTTTGGCCCATTGGTTCTTCGACGGAACGGGGTCAATACTCATGCCAAGCGCGACCGTATTGAGGCGGGAGAAGTCCGCGACGTGAGCCTCGAGCGATTTCATCTGCTCAGCACAGACTCTCGTCCATGCGAGAGGGTGCCAGGACAGCAGAACCTTCTTGCCCCGGTAGTCGGCCAAGTGTATGGGCCGCTTCCGGTTGTCGTTCAAGGTGAAGTCGGGCGCCATATCGCCGACGGAAATTCGCTTGACCTGCTCTTCCATACGATCCTCCTGTATCTGGTATCGGTCACCCACACGACCGACCATGTGCCCAGTATCGTCAACCACGTCACATGTGTCAACGCGACAGGCCTGGCAATCCTTCCAGTCTCAGCACCGCGCTAATGCAGGTTCAGGGTTTGCCGTTCCCGCCCAGTAGACCCTCGCCTCTCAGGCCCGCCCATCCAGCTCAGCCCTGAGGCGGTCGAAGTACGCCTGCATGACGGCCAGTCTATCGATGGCGATGGCACGCGCCTGGCGGGTGAACAGGCGGTCCGGGATAGATTTGAACGCAATCTCGAATTCGAGGTTGGGCGTGTGCTCGCCTAGGACCCTGATACGCCCGGTTGCCGTGCCGCCAACGTGATTGCGGGCGACATAGTCAGCGACGTTCTCGTCACTGTACATCTCTTCGCCATATCCGGCGGCCAACATGTATGCCCTGGCGATACCGACTGCGCCGAGAGAATCGACTTTGTCTGCGTCAAACAGGAGTTTTGCCTCGATTGTGGCCGGGATGGCGTCGCCCCGCAACCGGTGAGTCGTGATGCACGAGCAGACGTGGTGAATCGTCGCCTCAGGATACCCCGCGTCGCGAAGGATCGGCTCGGCCATCGCCGCTCCCAGAACCGCGTGGTCGGTCATGCCCGTGTCATCCGTGTCCTCACGCACCCTGGCAATGTCATGGAGGAGAGAGGCCAGCTCCAGAACCTCGACGTCCACCTTCGTCTCCTCCGCCGCAAGCTGAAGACAGAGACGATAGACACGCCAGACGTGGGCCATGCTGTGAGCCGAACAGACCATCTCGCGCTCTACTGCCTGCTGGACCTGCCTCATCCTCTCATCCATACCGACACCGACCTCCCTTCTCGACATCTACACCGACTGCGCGGCCGGCAAAGCGGTCCACGCTGTCTCATCCATTGTCGCTGCCTAGACTATCGCCGCAAACACTTGTCCTGCTATACTGCATTCAGGAAACGCCCAGATAACGCATCGCGCATCGAGACTGCCGCTGCTCCAAAGACCGGAAGGAGCACAGGCCCTGATCTCTCGGTCGATCTGACCACCGTGGAGCGCGTGCAAGCAATGGTTCTGGGCTGGTATGCGGCTCACGCACGTCGGTTTGTGTGGAGAGTCCCCAATCCCGACCCGTACGTCGTTCTCGTTTCCGAGACGATGCTCCAGCAGACCCAGACGGCTCGCATCCAGGAGAAACTGCCCCTCTTCCTTCGGCAGTATCCTGACTTCAGCGCGCTTGCAGCCACAGACAACGCAACCATCATCCGTGCATGGCAGGGCATGGGCTACAACAACAGGGCTCTGCGGCTGCGCGACTGCGCACGCGCCGTCGTCGAGCGCTTTGGCGGGCTTCTCCCGGACAACGCCGATGACCTGCGGTCGCTCCCAGGTCTCGGCCCATACACGGCGTCGGCCGTCCTCTCATTTGCGTTTCACCGAGATGTCGTCGTTCTGGATGTCAATATCCGGAGGCTGTACAGTCGGCTTTTCGTGCCACTCACGACAACACTCGATGTCATGCCTGAACCTCTGCTGCTGCACGTCGCCGGTGAAGTGTATCCCCGCGGGCGCAGTTCAGAGTGGCACCAAGCGTGCATGGACATTGCGGCGCAGTACTGTACGGCACGTGCCCCCCGATGCCTGTTCTGCCCCATCACCAAGGCCTGCCGTTCAGCGTTCAGGCTGGCTGAGGCTGTTCCACCGCGCGTCTCTGAGCCCTCTCATCGCGGCAAGCCGAACCGAATCTGGCGTGGCCGCATCGTTGAGCTTCTGCGCGGCCTTCCAGCCGACCAGACATTGGCGCTCACGGAACTCAGGACCCTCCTGTTTCCGACAGAAGAAGAGACCGATGGGCCTTGGCTGGAGCGCATTGTGGCCGCACTGGAACGCGATGGACTGCTCGACCGTGGCCAGGCAACCGACAGCATCAAGCTGCGCTCCTGACCGTCCTGCACCGGCTGGCAGACAATCCGGCACGGACAGCCAGAGAGGTCGCGCCATGTCGGCTGCCCCGCAAGTGACCACCAGGAACGGAGATTTCCAACCGACCCGAACAGCGGTCAGTCTTTGAGGGTGAGGGTACGCTGGTAGGCTGCCCAGACGGCCTTCGACAGGGCTGTCCTGAACCCGCCCTTCTCTAGCTCGTAGAGTGCTTCGGCACTGGTCCCGCCTGGCGACGTAACAGAGTTCTTGAGCTCGGCAGCATGTTTGTGGCTGGACCGAGCGAGCTTGAGCGAGCCTTCCATCGTCTGCAACACCA
This sequence comes from Caldisericota bacterium, assembly GCA_026390195.1. Taxonomy (GTDB): domain Bacteria; phylum Caldisericota; class Caldisericia; order Cryosericales; family Cryosericaceae; genus Cryosericum. The sequence goes on along the minus strand of JAPLGK010000133.1, from coordinate 455 downwards.
GCTCCAACGCCATGTCGCGCTGGAACCCAAGGTGAACGGCGGCGTCCATGAAAGCCTCGATGAACAGGAAAACGTATGCGGGCCCGGTGCCACTGACTGCCGTCGCCATGTCCACGTATCGCTCTTCGTCGACTTCTATCTCGAGACCCACTGCGCCAAGTACCGACCGAACCAGCGTCCGGTCCTCCTGCACTACTTGGGGGCTGGCCATCCAGACACTCACGCCTGCACCGATCTGGGCGGGCGTGTTGGGCATGCATCGCACGATACGGTCGTGACCTGTGCCTTCCCTCAGCCTGTCGATCCCGGCTCCGGCAACAATGGACAGCAGAACTTGTTCCGGCCGCATGGCTCCCTTGATGTCAGCAAAGACACGCTCGAGATTCTGGGGCTTCACCGCCAGGAGAACAATGTCCCCAAACTGGACTGCCTCACGGTTGGAGAGCGTCGTGTGA
>JAPLGK010000207.1 GCA_026390195.1 Caldisericota bacterium | reverse complement strand
GCGCGCTCAAGATGCACGGCGGTGCGTTCACTATCAGGCCAGGCAAGAAGCTTGATCCCACTCTTGTTTCGACCGTCAACATGCCGGCACTTGAGCTGGGCTGCGAGAACCTCCGGGTGCATATCGAGAATGTTCGCTCCTATGGTCTGCCGGTTGTCGTCGCTATCAATCGATTCCCGGACGACACCGCCGAAGAGGTAGCGATGGTCCATGCCAAAGCCCTGCAGTTTGGCGCGCTGGCTGCCGTTCCGCACACGTTCTTTCTGGATGGTAGCGAGGGTGGCGTGGAACTGGCACGCGCTGTTCAGGAAGTGGCATCGACATCCAAGGTGGGTGCTGTCCACTATCCGTATGAGTTGACCGATACCATCGAGGACAAGATGAGCAAACTAGTCCGAACGATCTATCGTGCAAGTGACATCGATCTGACACCTCTGGCGGTCGAGCGCATCAAGGAGTTCACTGCGGCCGGCTATGACAAGTGGCCCATCTGCATGGCGAAGACGCATCTGTCCATCAGTCATGATCCCGATGTCAAGGGCTCACCCTCTGGGTACCTGTTCCCAATTCGGGACATTCGTGCCGCGACCGGCGCGCGTTTCCTGTATCCATTGGGTGGAACGATGCAGACCATGCCGGCACTCTCCAAGGTCCCTGCACTGGTGAATATTGATGTCACGGGAGACGGCGTCATCACCGGCCTTCGCTAATCTGTCGAACCCGACCGGCACTGTGAAGATTTCCCCCTGTGGCGTCCGTGCTCATTGGATACAATGGAGTACAGCAACACAACTCGCGCATGGAGGTGAGCGTTGAAACAGACATTTCTCAATCTAGGTGCAGCTTTTGTCGGTGAATCCATGGCCCGCAACCGGTACGCCATGTACAACAAGGTGGCCCGGACCGAAGGGTTCGAGCAGATAGCAGGGATCTTCGCTGAGACCGCTGAGCAGGAACGGGAGCATGCCAACATCCTGTTTCATTTTCTCCAGGACATCAAGGAAGAGAACGGTGGCGAACTGAAGCTCGCAAACGCGGAAGTCCCGCTGGTGCTTGGGACAACAGCCCAGAACCTGCAGGCCGCTATCGACGGTGAACACTACGAGACGACCACGATGTACCCGGAGTTCGCCCAGGTTGCCGACAACGAAGGCTACAAGGCAATCGCAGACCGCCTGCGGGCCATCGCCGTTGCTGAGGCGCATCACGAAGAGCGCTACGGCAAGTTGTTGAAGGAAGTCAAGGCCCACTCCGTCTTCAAGAAGGACCACAGAATCATCTGGGTCTGCCGTGAATGCGGGTATGTCTATGAGGGGACCGAGGCGCCGACCAAGTGCCCCGCCTGCCAGCATGCGCAGAGCTTCTATCAAGTCAAGTCGGAGGACTACTAGAATCAGAGAGCCAGTCATGGGGCCTGCTCCGGCAGGCCCCTTTCAGTGAGACGGCCCGTGAACACGCGCATCGACAACTGCTTCATCTGTTCGTCGGACAACCCGGCAGGTTTGCATCTCCGTTTCGACGTTGGGGATGGCATGAGCAGGGCTGAATTCTTGCCGGATTCGGCATTTGATGGGTATCACGGCGTTGGGCACGGAGGCATCCAGGCGGCAATCCTGGATGACGCGACGGCCAACTTGGAGACTGTCAGGAGTACAACCACAGATGAGTACCAACAACAGGAAAGCTACACCGAAGGTGAGTCGAACACAGGAGCTGCAGAAGAAGTACCCGGGCCACAAGCCCATTGCACCGAGCACGCGGACAGTGGTCATCACACTGGCAGCGACAGTCATCCTGTCGCTGTTGCTCGTGTTCGTCTTCCTCAAGAAGGCTCAGGCCCCGCAGGTACTAGGCAACAAGTACGTTGTGCTGGAGACCAGTATGGGTACGATCAAGCTTGAACTCTACGGGGACAAAGCGCCCAGGACCGTCACTCAGTTCCTTGAGAACGTCGTGGGCGGCAAGTACGACGGTCTGACGTTTCATCGGCTCGTCAAGGGATTCATGATCCAGGGCGGGGACCCCAATGCAAACGGTACGGGAGGCGGGGCGATCCCCTTTGAGAAGACGGACGTCAGCCACGTCCGGGGTGTCATCTCCATGGCATCGTCGCAGGCGGGAGTCACGCAGTCGGACATGCAGTTCTTCATTATGCACGGCGACTACACCGGCCTGGACGGCACGTTCGCAGCATTTGGCCACGTTGTCGAAGGAATGGACGTCGTGGACAAGATCGCCAGCGTCCCTGTCGGACCGAATCCCAGCATGCCCGACGAAATGTCCGTCCCTCTCACCAAGATCACAATCGTTCAGGCGACCGAAGTCGCCAACTAGGAGCGTCACATGGAAGAAAAGAACAAGGTTGTCCGGATGGAAACGTCCAAGGGTACGATGACACTTGAGCTGTACGCCGCTCGGGCGCCTAGGACTGTCGAGCGGTTCATGGCGGCCGTCAGCACCGGCAAGTATGACGGCCTCAAGTTCCATCGTATCATCAAGGACTTCATGATTCAGGGTGGCGACCCACAGGGCACCGGCATGGGCGGCGGCAACGTCAAGTTCGAGGGCTCCGACGTCAAGCACATTCCCGGTGTCATCAGTATGGCGGCTCAGCAGGCACACGTCGACCAGTCCGACATGCAGTTCTTCATCATGACCAGCACGTCTGGCCAGCTGGATGGCAACTACACCGCGTTCGGACACGTTACTGAAGGCATGGACGTTCTTGGGGCCATCGCGGCGACACCCGTCGTCCAGGCGTTGTGGGGCGAACGTTCACGTCCTGTCGAGGACGTGCGCATCGTTAAGGCGTCCGAGATTGTCGACTAGAGGGAATGTATGGCTATTCACATTGTAACGGACTCCACAAGTTACCTTCCCATTGGTTTTGCCGAACAGCACGACCTTCCCGTCGTGCCGGTCAAGGTCTCGGTCGGCGGAGTATTCTTCCGCGAGTTTGTGGAGATATCTCCTGATGTCTTCTACGCAAAGCAGAAAGCTGGAGCCAAGTCTGGTACCACGCAGCCCGGCCCCGAGGACTTCATCGCTGTCTACACCAGGTTGCTCGCAAACCCGGACGACGAAGTGCTGAGCATTCACCTGTCGTCCGGCATGAGTGGAACGCTCAACAGCGCGTACATTGCAGCCGAGCAGACGGATCCCAGGCGCATCCGTCTCTATGATACGCGGACGTCAGGTCTCGGACTCGGGTTCATGGTCATGCGGGCTGTCAAGCTTGTTGCGGGTGGAGCCGGCATCGACGGCATCATCACGATGCTCGACGGGATGCAGCCACGTACGCATATCTATTTTCTCGTTGGTACGATGAAGTATCTCATCGAGGGCGGGCGCATCGGGAAGGCGGCAGGCGTCGCAGCCAGCATCCTGCAGATCAAGCCCATCCTCATGGTCAAGGACGGTATCGTCGACGTGTTCGAGCGGCCGCGCACCATGCGGACAGCTCGAGACCGCATGTGGGCAATCATTGACCAGGCGGTCGTACGGGGTATCGAGTACATTGGGTTCCACTATGCGGGCAACAGAGCCGAGGTCGAGGCAATGCAGACTGAGTTCACGAGGCGCACAGGTATTCCATCCGTCCTCAGCCAGTTGGGGCCGGGCGTCGGGTGTCATACGGGACCCGAGACGCTGGGCGTCGTCATTGTCGACAAAGCAGTCTGATTGAGAAGGCCAACCCGGGCGCAGCTGCGAATTCAGGCAAGAAGGGTCGGAGAGGGGGCCAATCATGAGTATCCATGTTGTAACAGACTCCACAAGCTACCTTCCCAGTGGTTTTGCCGAACAGCACGACCTTCCCGTCGTGCCGGTCAAGGTCTCGGTCGACGAAGTATTCTTCCGCGAGTTTGTGGACATATCTCCTGATGTCTTCTACGCGAAACAACAAGCTGGGGCCAAGTACGGCACCACGCAGCCCAGCCCTGAGGATTTCATCGCGGTCTACACTAGGTTGCTCACAAACCCGGACGACGAAGTGCTGAGCATTCACCTATCATCCCGCGTGAGTGGGACGCTCAACAGCGCGTACATTGCAGCCGAGCAGACCGATCCTAGGCGTGTCCATCTATATGATTCGCGGACGTCAGGTCTCGGACTTGGGTTCATGGTCATGCAGGCTGTCAAGCTTGTTACGGGTAGAGCCTACATCGACGACATTATCAAGGCGCTGGACGGGATGCAGCCACGCACGCATATCTACTTTCTCGTTGGTACGATGAAGTATCTCATCAAGAGCGGGCGCATCGGCAAGGCGGCGGGCGTCGCTGCCAGTATCCTGCAGATCAAGCCCATCCTCACGGTCAAGGACGGTATGATCGATGTGTATGACAGGCCGCGCACCATGCGGGCAGCCCTAAACCGCATGTGGGCGCTCATCGACCGGGCAGTCGTACGAGGCATCGAGTACATTGGGTTCCACTATGTGTGCAACAGAGCCGAGGTCGAGGCAATGCAGACTGAGTTCACGAGGCGCACAGGTATTGCGTCTGTCCTTAGCCAGCTAGGCCCGGGCGTCGGGTGTCATATGGGACCCGAGACCGTAGCAGTCGTCATTGTCGATAAAGCAGTTTGAAGAGGAAAGCCCCTTGGGCACAGCGGCGAATTCGGACAAGACCTGTGGCCCAGGCGCCGTGGGGCGAACGTTTACGTCCTGTCGAGGACGTGCGTATCGTTAAGGCGTCCGAGATTCTCGACTAGGAGGAATTCATGGCTATTCACATTGTAACGGACTCCACAAGCTGCCTTCCCATTGGTTTTGCCGAACAGCACGACCTTCCCGTCGTGTCGCTCAAGGTTTCGGTCGACGGAGTATTCTTCCGCGAGTTTGTGGAGATATCTGCTGATGTCTTCTATGCGAAACAGAAAGCTGGAGCCAAGTGTGGCACTACGCAGCCCGCCCCCGGGGATTTCATCGCGGTCTACACCAAGTTGCTCGCAAACCCGGACGACGAAGTGCTGAGCATTCACCTGTCATCTGCCACGAGTGGGACACTCAACAGCGCCCACATTGCAGCCGAGCAGACCGATCCCAGGCGCGTCCATCTCTATGACGTGCGAACGACAGGTCTCGGACTCGGGTTCATGGTCATGCGGGCCGTCGAGCTTGTTGCGGGCGGAGCCGGCATCGACGGCATCATCACGATGCTCGACGGGATGCAGCCACGTACGCATATCTATTTTCTCGTTGGCACGATGAAGTATATCGTAGAGGGCGGGCGCGTGGGCAAGGCAGCTGGCGTCGCAGCCAGCATCTTGCAGATCAAGCCCATCCTCACGTTCAAGGACGGTATCGTCGACGTGTTCGAGCGGCCGCGAACCATGCGTGTCGCAAACGAGCGCATCAGGGCACTTATCGACGAGGCGGTCGTACGGGGTATCGAGTACATTGGGTTCCACTATGCGGGCAACAGAGCCGAGGTCGAGGCAATGCAGACTGAGTTCACGAGGCGTACAGGTATTCCATCCGTCCTCAGCCAGCTGGGCCCTGTCCTCGGGTGCCTTACGGGACCCGAGACCGTGGCAGTCGTCATTGTCGACAAAGCAGTCTGAACAAGAAGGCCAACCTGGGCGCAGCGGCGAATTCGGACAGGAATGGGGCGGAAAGGAGCCAAACGTGAGCATCCATATTGTAACAGATTCAACGAGCTACTTGCCGGGGGGTTATGCAGATCAGCACGGAATCGACGTTGTTCCCCTCCGTGTCACGATTGATGGAGTGCTTTACCGGGAATTCGTGGACATTGCTTCAGATGAATTCTATATGAGACAGGAGTCCGGCGCGAAGGCTGTAACATCGCAGCCGGGACCGGAGGATTTTGTCGAGCTCTACAAGAGGTTGTTGGAGAACCCGGAGGATGAGGTTCTCAGTATTCATATCTCCAGCCTCATGAGTGGAACGCTGAATAGTGCGCATGCGGCAGCCGCGATGCTGGAGTCGGAGCGGGTAGTCCTGTATGACAGCAGAACGAGTGGCCTGGGTCTTGGATTCATGGTCATGGAAGCCGTTCATCTGGCTGAGACGGGAGCAACCGTGCCTGACATTGTGGCGGCGTTGGATGCGATGCAGGCTCGCATCCATATCTACTTCCTGGTGGGCACGCTGGAATATCTGGTGGCGGGGGCTCGTATCGGCAAAGCGGCCGGAGTCGCGGGCAGCATCCTGCAGATCAAGCCAATCCTGACGATCAAGAACGGCATGATCGATGTGTATGACAGGCCGCGCACCATGCGTGTGGCGCGGGAGCGCATCTGGGCACTCATCGAGGGCGCGGTTGGGCACGGAGTCGAGTATGTGGGATTTCACTATGCAGGCAACCGTGCCGAAGTCGAAGCTCTTCAACAGGAGTTTGAGCGCCGGACGGGTATTCCGTCTGTCCTCAGCCAGCTGGGCCCTGTCGTCGGTGGCAATACGGGACCCGAGACGCTGGGCGTTGTCATCGTCGACAAGGTAGTGTAATGTGAAACGAGGGGAGAGAAGCCTCCCCTTTTCACGCCCATGTGAGCAGTCCCGCTGTCTCCGCCGGCGGGACGAATGCGCAAGCGGAGAAAGGAGCCGACAATGGCCATCCACATCGTGACAGACAGCACGGCGTGCCTGCCGCAAGGGTATGCCGAAGAGCACGGTGTCACAGTCGTTCCACTCAAGGTTTCGCTCGACGGCGAGTACTTCCGCGATGGCATCGACATTGCGAACGATGAGTTCTACCGCCGTCTCGTGGCAGGTGCAAAAGCGGGCAGCACACAGCCGTCACCCGAAGAGTTCGCCTCGGCATATCGCGCCATTCTGGACAAAGATCCCGAAGGAGACATCGTCTCGCTTCACATCAGTTCCCGCATGTCAGGCACGCTCAACTCGGCTCTTACCGGGCGCAACCAGCTGGACACGGTTCACGTCCGGCTGGTGGACACCTGGAATGCTGGTCTCGGTGTCGGATTTCCGACGATGCGAGCAGTGGAGCTCGCTGAAGCAGGGGCGCCGCTGTCGCAGGTCGTCGCTGAGGTGGAGGCGCTGTGTCAACGGACCCATACCTACTTCGTGCTCGACTCCCTCAAGTACCTCGAGAGAGGCGGGCGCATCGGAAAGGCTGCTGCCATCGCCGCCAGTGTCCTGAAGATCAAACCCGTCCTCACCTACATCGAGGGGGTCACGGATGTCGTGGACCGTCCCCGCACCAAGAAAGTTGCGCTGGAACATCTGTGGGCAACCATCGACAAGCATGTGCAGAAGGGGACCGAATACGTCGGGTTCCACTACGGCGCCAACCGGGTCGAGCTGGAGGACTTCCAGCGTGAGTTTACGTCCAGGTACAACCTGCCGAGCATTCTGACCCAGCTTGGGCCTGTCGTCGGGACGTATTCGGGACCCGACTTGATCGGAGTCGTCATCACGGAGAAGAAGTCACCATAGCGCTGTTGTTCCATACCGCTGTCACTCCGTCACGACAGCACGTGGTTCCCCAGGCCTTGTCCTGATTGT
>JAPLGK010000195.1 GCA_026390195.1 Caldisericota bacterium | reverse complement strand
GGAAGAGGTTCTGACAAAGAGACTGGTCGACGATGCCGTTGACTTCCTGTTCCTGCTTTCCTACGGCAGACTCCTCCCACAGACTCTCCTGGATGCGCCGCGTATCGCTTCCGTCAATCTGCATCCGTCCCCGTTGCCCTGGTACCGGGGAGCGGCTCCTATTGAACGCCAGATCATGGACGGTTGCACACAGTCAGCGGTGAGTATCATTCGCATGAACGGCCTGCTGGACCGAGGCGAACTCCTGGCTCAGGAACCGTTCACAATTGCTGACTCGGATTATCGCACCGATGTCGAGGCGTCCATCATTCGGGTAGGCGCGCCACTTGCTCTGCGCATCCTCGATCAACTGTCGCACGGGTCGGCCACGCCGCTGCCACAAATCGGTGAGGGTTCCTACGCCCGGAAGCTCAAGCCCGACGACGAAATCATTGACTGGTCACACTCGATGGCGCAAGCATACAATCTTGTCCGGGCTCTTGCCCCCGAACCATGTGCGTGCACGTACCAGGAAACGGACCGGGTGAAGATTCTCAGGGCTGGCCCTCTGTCCGCTGACATCGGACTCCCTGCAGACGCCCCCTGCGGTATGATCGCGCCGTTTCTGCGCAAACGCGCCGCCGTTCGCTGCAGCGACGGATGGCTGGAACTTCACGAGCTCCAGTTTCCAGGGAAGATTCCCATGTCGACGGCCGACCTTCTCAACGGACGGCGTCTTGTCACCGGAACAATCCTCCGCCGAAATCCATCTAAGTAGACCCCCCTCCAAGGTCAGCTCAAAGTTATCCACAGTTGGGTCCCATGTTCACAAAGATTGATTTGCGGTACTTGAACTATACGACCTTTCGATGGCCCAAATGGTGTTCCTTCGACTTGGCAAACGAACCGCATGTGGGTTCATCGACGTAAATCGCTTGAGTCTCCAGGTCACTCCACGATGAAGGTCTCTTCTCACACCTTCGAAGCACTTTTTCTCAACGGAGCATTGTCCATACGAGAAAATGGCGGGCGCGTGCCGGTTCAACATACCGACCAGAGCGCCACCTCAACTATTGGAATTGCGGGGTTTTCCGGCGATCTGGCTCATGGTACTGCGTCTCATGAATCGAAATCTCTTCCTAGGGCCACTCTTTGACACATATAGACTGTCAGGGGAGCGGTCAGATCTTGATGGTGTCTTCGGCGGCGTGTTCCAGGCGGTCCGTCGTGTGGACGTAGATCTGGGTCGTTGTGATATTCTGATGCCGGAGTGTGTCACGCACTTGTTCTATGGTGGCGCCGTTCTGAAGAGCCATGGTGGCAAAGGTATGCCGCAGTGAGTGAGCAGAGACGCGCGAGGAGAACACACCGATTCCCATCAGCTTCCGTTTGACCTCGAACCGCAGGGTCTTCGTTGTGATCCGTCCGCCCTCGTTGTTGTTGCTGTGCGATACAAACAGCGCCGCCCGGGGGTCGGTGCACTGGCGCGCCGCCAAGTAGCGGGCAATCGGCTCGTATGCCTCCCGCGTCAGGACGACGAAATCGTCTTTCGCGTCCTTGCCTTTGCTGCGCACGTACAGGAGTGTGGCGTTGGACGTCTGACGAATGTCTCCGACGTCGGAGCCGACGACCTCCAT
>JAPLGK010000041.1 GCA_026390195.1 Caldisericota bacterium | reverse complement strand
GACAGGGATTGTCTTGTACGTACAGACATTCCTTGTCGGGTAAAAAACACACCTTGTGTGTCTCTCAACCCGTTCTCTTCACTGTCTAGTTTTCAAGGTACCAACTGCGCGTGCCGCTTGGTCGACGGACACCCTTGGGGTGGGGCAACGGACTATTATGCTAGCCAGAAAGCAAAAAAAGTCAATACCCTGCGCTTCTCTCGTCGCGCATGGCCTTCACTCTTCTTACCTCTGCGTTACGAACAACTAAACTATACCTGCTTCTGCGAGGGTGTCAAGAGTCCAGGTGAAAGGTCAGTGAACCCACTCCATCCGGATGTTCCCGTCGACCGGTGTGACGATGACATCGACGCGTTCATCATACGCGTTGATGAAGCTCACATGCCCTCCTCCTGTCCCAGCGGGTCTGCCCATCGAGTTAAAGCTCATGGTGACCACCGGGGTCCGCATCGACGTTTCCGAACCGAACACCGCAGACACCGGAGACCTCTTGCCAACCGCCAGCGGAAACCCGGCGTACCTGCTCAGCGACCTCTCCGTCCTGACTGCCCCAGAGGGCGCATAGGACTTGGTGCCTTCTCTGAAGTAGTACCGGTTCTCATTGGTCACAAAGACCATCGTGTAGAAACAGTCTTCACACACAGCATTGGCCTGCATGTCACGAAGGTCCCGTACCAGCGTCATCCCGGCGAATCGGAGACGAACCCGGGAGACATATCGCTCGCCCAGTGGCATCCCTGCCGTCACGAGGATGAGGATGATCGTCATTGCTACCACAAGTTCCAACAACGTGAACCCTTTTCTGCGCACAGGCACCCCTTGTATGAAACGTTTTCATGGTGAGTCTATCCCAAAGCGAGCGTCTGACAAGCACCGCGGGCGGCAATCGACAAAGCCCAGCCATCAGACTGGGCTGAGCCACAAGACGACGCATACAGCATGAAGAGGCGCTGGATGGGAGCTTCGGTCAGGTCAAAGGGCAGAAGGGGCTGCCATAGCCAGAATGATCAGAAGAACCACAATGGCTACAGCAAGCTCCGACGGGGTGGAGCACCGTCGCCCACGAGAAGCAGTCAAAGACCCGCGGAGGCCGCGCGTCAGGCCAAAGCCCGTTATGGAGACGCGGCGCATGGACGTCACTGGCAGCAAAACATGGTCGCTGTCCATGGGTTGGTGACGTGTAGCAGGGCTAACGGAAACGCCGCGCAGGTCACGGCGCAATGACCGTGACCTGCGCGGCTCCGCAGCAACTGGCTGACACCCAGATAAACCGCTATGACGGTGGGCTGCCGGAAGAACGAGCACTTCCGGTCGACTCCAGAATCACGTACCAGTTCTTCCCGCTGGACGGGTCCCTCAGGGTGATCGTCGACCTGGAGGTCACGCTCACCGGCTGACCCCTGAAACTGCTCCCAGAGCCGGAAGAGAACTCCACATAGAAGAACCTCCTGCCAAGGGTGTCATCTGCTCCGACATCTACGAATTGCACAGGTGCAGCTCCGAACAGGATGTTCGAGTTCAGCGTCCTGCGCACCCACTTCGACGTCACGGGCCCATCGTTCGTGCTCCAGTGCGTTCCCGACGATGGTACCTTGAGAAACATCTCATAGTAGTAGGTGGTTCTGCTGCCCAAAGGAGCTGTCTGGACGTAGAAGCGCAGGTCCTGCTGATACAGAATCGCGCTTTCGCGCGCCATTCGCAAGTCTCCAACGAGTTGCGCAGCGTTGGTCTGCAGTCTGTTTGAGACAATGAGCCGGTAGAACGAGGGAGCAGCAGCGCCTGTCATGATGATGACGATTGCCATGACAACCATCATCTCTATGAGAGTGAAGCCCCTCCGTTTCACCAAATTGCCTCTACGGGACGACAGGCTGAGCAATCTGTTCCTTCCAGGACACGCGGTACAATGGAACGGACTGACCGTCATACGCTGCTTGAGCTGAACTCTGGTACACCGTCGTGCCGTTGAAAACGGACCCGTAGTAGTACCATTTGCCGCCATACCAGTACTTGTAGCATGCATACGTAGCGTCATAGTCGGTGTCGCCGGGATTGACCACCGTCAGATCCGTCTTGTCCAGGCTGTGCAGGTAGTTCTGCAACGTTGTGTCAGTCACAAGCTCATACCTGGTCACGGACGTGGGAACGGTTGTCGTATCGCTTATGGGATACATAGGTGGTGGCCCTGCATCAAGCAAGTTCCAGTCAAACAGTGTATGCTGAACCTCGTATCCTTGGACCGAGGACCCACTGCTCATGGCCGGAGCCCTTCCGCCAGCCCAGACCGCCTGGGCCCCATTCCAGATGCCGACGAAATGAGGCGTCGTATTGATGTTGTGCCAAGAAGCGCTCGAATCGATGCCAAACCAGCCGGTGACCGCCATCATCGCGGCATCGATCTGCAGAGTCCGGTTGGCGTTGTATGTCGACGACGGGATGACCACGTTCCTCATGGCGACAAGGCCCAGAGAGTCAGGAGTGCCGACGACACCAGTGTCCTGGTTTGTACGTGGTGGCTGACTGTAGACGACGTTGCCCCCGATGAGGATGTCGTTCCCCGAACCAACGGTAGCGCGCCCAAGGACCGTCCCGGAGACCGTGGCGTTGCCGCCCACGTAGATGATGCCGTTGCCAGGCATCGGAAGCCAGGAGCCCCCGTTGAAGCTGACTCGGCCGACGTTCGGTGACACCGAGGTGTCCACACCGAACACTACCGTAGTGTTTCCGACAAAGTAATAGGCTGCTCCTGCAACGTCCTGCATGCCCACGTCTCCCACGACACGTGCGGGGAAATTGCCTGTCAATGCCAGAGGGCCGTTGCCCCACGCTGCCACCGGGTAGCCATCTGTAGCGTACTTCGGATCCTGGCTCTTTGCCCAGGCAAGGTTGCCACCCGGCTGCGTGGGGTCACTCGGGTTGACCCCGAAATCTCCATCGTGTCTGTTTCCGTCGTCGATTGCAATATCCGTGACGGTGCCGTGCGCGAAGACCGGATCCTTCGCCCAGCCGCCCATGTAGAGGTCCGAGTCGGAGCGAATCATGCCCTGCGTGACTTCGAACTGGCCAAAGTAGGTCCTGCTGTGGTACAGACCCGCGAAATCCGAGAACGTGTGTATCACGTTCGTGATCTCCGTCACCCGCTCATGCCAGTTCAGGTTCGCCAGCTCCGTCGTCGTGCTCCAAGTGTTCGGCGTCACCGCGATATCTCCGCGGTTGATCTGCGCCCTGATGGTGCGCTTGACCGTAGGAGTCGCCAAGTTGTAAGATGTCACCCTGAGATCCCACGTGTCGGGGTTGGTACCTACAATGTAGTTGTACGAGGTGTTGGTGTCCATTTCGAACCACAGGTTGTTGGTGAGATACGATGCGTCGAGTCCTGCGAGACCGCCATGAGTGACGGTGTCCGTCGACAGGTTCCCGATGTCACCCGTGGCAACATCGCCGCCCTCCAACCGGTAGTATTCGTTGGTCGAGATGTTGTAGAAGTAGCGCCGGACATGCTCGCTGATGAGGCCATACTGAGTATTGACATAGGCATCGTCCGAGTTGAGCGGGTCATACGTCCCGTCGTGGCCATGGAGGTCCGCCAGCAGCGGGGTGATGCTCATCTTGGTAACCCGCACGGTCGGAGGGCTTTGGCCCTCTTCGGGGACGGTTGCGGCACTCAGGCTCAACCCAGTCATGTTGATGAGCTCGACGATACGGTCGACACCCGAGTCAGCCATCGACAGCGCGCGGTCAGAGACCGCTTCGCCCTTGACAGCGAACTGACGCGGCGCCATCAAGGAGAAGAGCCCCATCATTGCCAGAATCGACCCGAATGCTATGAACAGGACGAGCAGTAGGGCCGCCCCCTTCCGCAGTCGCACGTAAATGATGGATTGTCTCATTAGGGCCTCCTATGGCTAACGCCGCAGCGTTACCAGGCTCACAAGTGTCATCAGCGACGACCCGCCGCCCGAAAGGTTGCGGGCATAGGCACTGATGGCGATCTGAATCACGTTGTTCGACCATGGCACTCTCGTGGCGCTGAAGTCTGTTACGACTTGATCTGTTACGATTCGGGGGGATTCTGTCGTCCATGCTCCCCCAACCCACTTGTTGTTGCGATAGATCACACAGCAGGGTTGCCAGTCTGGCCGCACCCAGTTGCTCGCCCCAAGTCCTGCGTAGACGCCGCCGCTCGTCATGGGAAGAGCCAAGCTGTAGCGGATGCGATGCTTGACCCCCGCATCGTCCACGGTGAAGAACTCAAGGACGCCGTCGGTCGGCGAGATCGGGAAGGTGTACGACTGTCCAGCCGTGAGAGGCGGCGTCGAACTCGTGCCCGCTAGAACATCCACAAGCGACCGCGTGGCATCCACGGTTGGGTCTGGCAACGTCACACTAAAAGTGCCGCGAGAACCGTCATTGGTCCCCACGCCATCATTCACCGTACTTGCCTCGCGCAGCTCCTTGGTGAGCTGGTCCAAAACAAGCGACATGTTCGCTCGCGTCGTCGTCCGCTCGCTGGTGCGCGCGATGACGTTCACCATGAAGCGCTGGCCAGTGAACGCGATCAAGCCCAGGATGACGGTCAATGCCATCGCCACCACGAGCTCCAGCAGCGTGAAGCCCGCGCGGAAGCTAGTATGCGACGATCTGCGTTGAGAGCGCATAGCGGGACTCCCTGGTGCCAGTCATCCAGAAGACGGTCACCGTAACATCATAGTACTGTACGTGGGTCCTGGTGGCTGGCCTTCGTGCCACGACCGTCGTGAGCAGGCGGTATCCACGGTATGCTTGCGTCGCCGACCGAAGGTCGGCATCGTTCGTGTAGTGCGGGTCGTATACCTGCTCGTCCGTTTGTGTATACCGCTGGTCAGCAGTGTAGACCATGGGCACATACCCATTAAGGGCCTGAAACGACGTGACGGGGCCAGGGTTCGCCGCATCCACGTAGGTCCCGGGGAACACAACGGTGAGGTGGCAACCGGCAGTCCCGCCATACGCGACCGACCTGTAGTACCCTGCGTCATTGCCGCTGCCGGTCGTGCGCTGAAGGTTCGCATCCTCATCGCTCGGGTCCTGCGCGGCCAATGCGCAGATGGAAGCAAGGTCACGAACCGAGTTGAATCCCTGCAGGGTCGAACTCCAGGCCAGCGGGAGGTCCGCGAACGTCTCCTCGGGGAGCGCAGGATGGAGCGACGAGAACTGGATGATACTCCCGTCCGTGTTCGCCGACCCATCCACGATGGATGCGGTGCTCAGGACATGGGCCTTGCTGAATGAACAGTCATGTCCCCAGGATTGAAGGGGCAGACCCCAGGCATCGACCATCGACGGGAAGGCCCCATTGGGCCCCGTATCATCGAAGCGATAGCAGCCTGGCTGTCCCAGCCCCGCCGTCGGGGGAGGGTCTATTAGCAACAGGTTCGTGTGCGTCACCGTCCGCGCGCGCAGGTACTCGACCCCGTATGATGCGATGCTCCGCGCGATGTTTTGCTGCTCGTTCTGCATGCTGCTAGTATAGGCAAACGAGACAGACGAAAGGACTCCGATCATGATGATCATGAGGATGGCTAGTGCCACAATGAGCTCGATCAGGGTGAAGCCGGGGCGGCGGCCTGTAGTGCGACAGGCCGGACTCAGGCCATGACGCGAGGTGGCGGCTCTTGACCCAATGTATGAGCGATGCCCTGCCGTCTGCCTCATTGTCCGCTCCAAATGCTTACCTGCTCTAACCATACGATCGTTTCCTTCATTTGCACGTACACATTGCGAAGTACCTCGCGGGTCCACCATCGTGCCCTGAAGCCCTGGAGAACGTCGCGGCTCTCCGCGGCCTCAGGACTCTTCCTCTCACGCCGGAGCCCTTGCGGGCTCCGGCGAAAGATCGCGTGCTACGGAATGTACGTCGTTGGAATGGCAGCTAGAACCTTCACCTGCGAGTTACTGTCAGTCCTCACAAGGTATACCTCGGTCGCGCTCGTGCCCGTATAGGCGACGAGCACCCAGTTCGTTCCGTTGCTGACGTAGTAAACGTGACCATCATCAAGCGTGGCCGCGCCTCCGCCGCTCCTCTTGAACGGGTCAATGATACTCTTCAAAGTGCCGATCTTAAGATACTCAATCGGCGCAAGGTCACCGGCAGCAGTAGTGGCCCCGACAACATTGACGGCACCAGCTTGTGCCGCAACGTACAAGCCGCCAAGTTCCGCTGTCACGTTGGCAGAACCGACAACGCCTGAGTCGATCGGTTGAAAGAGCCCGACCGCGTACGAACTAGCACTAGTGCCAATTGGATACGTTCCCCAGTCCGTCTTGAACACCTCCAGCCCGGTGGCGACGGTCGCCATGTCGGAGGCGATGCGGGACTTCTTGGCACGCTCGGTCATCTTGAGGTAGTTGGGGATTGCAATTGCTGCAAGGATGATGATGATGGCAATGACCACCATCAGCTCGATAAGGGTGAATCCTCTTCTCTTCACTGCTTCCTCCTTGGAAGTCTCTGTAGGTTGCCTGCCTGTGGCAGGTTCTC
>JAPLGK010000098.1 GCA_026390195.1 Caldisericota bacterium | reverse complement strand
AAAACCCAGAAAGGCAACGCTCTCACGACAAGCCACCAGCTGCTGCGCCATCTCAAATGCAATGGCCCCGCCAAATGAGTAACCCAGGATAGAGTATGGTCCCACAGGCTGAACATGGCGCATTTCCATTATGTATTGCGCGGCCATGTCCTCGATGCGTTCAAGCGGTTGAGTCTGTCCATCCAAACCTCGACACTGGAACGCGAAGAATGGCTGGTTCTGACCGAGCGCTTCCGCAAGACCCGAAAACGCGAGGACCTGGCCTCCAATACCATGCACGCAGAAAACCGGCGCAAGCGATCCACTCTCGTGGACGGGTACCAGGCAATTCCAATCTGGCGACCAACCCTCGTTCGTCAGAAGGCTTGCGAGCCGTCTGACGGTCCGCGCCTGGAATAGCGCGGATATCGGTACCCTGAGGCCGACGACCTGCTCGACCTCGGTCATGAGTCTCACAGCTGTCAGCGAGTGCCCGCCGAGGTCGAAGTAGTCATCGTCGATACCCAACACGTCTACGGCGAGGACACGCTTCCATATCAGAAGGAGTTGACGTTCCGCCTCCGTTTGGGGGGCCGTCCCAGTCCCAGTGGAGATGGCCCGCGGCAGCAGTTCGCCTCGTTCCACCCACCGCTCGCCCGCTATCGGCATCTGCACCACCCGAAACAACTCCGAGGGCAGGATGTATGGGGGCAGGGCACGGGCCAGGGATGCGGCCAGGCACTGCGCGTCAGCCGTCTGCCCGTCGGCCGCCACAACGTAGGCGACAACACTTCGCTCCCCAGGACTGTCCTCACGTACTGCTACGGCAACCTGGGAGACCGACGGACACAGATTGGGAATACCTGCCAACACATCGTTCCATGTATCCAGTGTCCCTGTTGGTGATCCCTCACTCAATAGCGCAGTCAGGTCAGGACGAGCGAGCTTTCCAGAAGGGGCCAGCGGCATTGCTGGAAGAAAGGCAATGCGCCGCGGCACCTTGGAGACTGTCAGCGTCGAAGCCACGAATTTCCGCAGGTCCAGTGCGGAAACGTGGACCCCCTGTTTCAGCACAACTGCTGCGACGACCTCTTCGCCGAGTTCCCTGTCGGGGACGCCAAGGACCGCAGCCTCAAGCACGGAATGATGCATGAGCAGGACATCCTCGACTTCACGCGGAGCGATCTTCTCGCCTCCCCGGTTGATGATATCCTTGAGGCGACCGGAGATGAAGAGGTAGCCGTCGGCGTCCACATACCCAAGGTCACCGGTACACAGCCAGCCTCCACTGAACGGCTGGTCTTCGTCGGCCGTCTGCTCGTATCCCTTCATGACTCCAAGCCCCCGCACGACGATCTGGCCGTGTCTGCCCTTGCCAAGCAACCGGCCTTCATCATCCATGATGCCGACGTCACAACCAACCGGCAAACCGACGGAACCCGGCTTCCGCACTCCTGGGGGAAGCGGGTTCGCGGAGACAAGCGGCGCTGATTCCGTCAAGCCGTAGAAGTCCACGACCGGTACGCCGAACTGGTGTTCCAGCTTCTCAAGCAACGCTGCCGACAGCGGAGCCGCGGACGAGCGAATGAACCGCGGTGGATGATGTCGAATGACGTCAGCGTGCGCGGCAAACTGCTCCGCTATAGCCGCATGCATCGCTGGGCTCGCGGTATACCAAGTTGGGACGCATTCTTGCCACCAGTCAAAGAAGGACCTCGCATCGAACTCAGGCGGGCAGATGGCAGTCGCGCCAGCAGCGATGGAAGCGAGTATTCCGATCATCAAGCCTGTGGCGTGGAAGAGCGGCATGGTGTCCAGACAGCGGTCGATCGGAGTCAGGCACAGGATCCGTGCCGTTTCCGTTGCACTGTGACAGATGTTCGTGTGCGTCAGCGGAACGAGCTTCGGGCGCCCCGTCGAACCGGATGTCCACAGTAGCAGTGCCAGGTCGTCTGGACTGGCCGCTCTGGGACAAGGAGGGACAGCCACAGATGCCCCACGGATCTCGAACACGCCAGCACAAGCCTCACGAGACCACGCCGCCTCCAGAACAGCGATGCCTTGTGCTGCGGCAGCCTGACGCAGTCCCTTGGCGTCGTCGTGTGCAACCAGAAGGGCATCCACCCGCGAATCGACGAGGTCGCGCTCCCCTTCTGCTGCAGGACACGCTGGCCTCAACGGCACACAGACGGCTGCAGACGTCACCGACAGGAAAGCCGACGCCATCTCCGGCCCTGGAGGAAGCGCCACGGCTACTCGGGAAGCCCTTCCGATCCCGCATGCCAAGAGACGTTCGGTTGTCCTCGAGACATGCTCGGCCAAGGCCTGGTAGGTCATCGGAGATCGGCCTGGCGCCACAAGCGCTACACCATGCGGAACCAGGTCCGCTGCATGTTCGACAATGGCCGTGACGGTAAGCACGAATGTCACCTGGCGCAGTCCGCGGAGGCGCGTTGGCGGGCAACCTCTGCATACAACTGCTCCCACCGGTCGACGATGTTCGACAGGGAGTAGCGCTCCTCGACGATGCGTCGACCGTTCCTGCCCATGGCACTTCTCTCTTCCGGCGAGAGCATGACCAAGCGCACCATCGCGCGTGCCAGAGCCTCAGGGTCATCGGGAGAGACGAGAAAGCCGGTGGTCCCGTTCCTTACGATCTCGGCCACACCCCCCACATTCGTGGCGATGACCGGAAGCCCGGCAGCACCTGCCTCAAGGAGAACCATGGGCAGCCCTTCCCACCGCGATGGAAGAACGAGGGCATCAACGGCTTCCATCAAGTCCGGGATGTCCTCGCGCGCACCAAGGAAACGCACAGATCGCTCGCCGAGCCTCAGGGTCGATGCCTGCGCCTCCAGCTCGGCTCGCTGCGAACCATCTCCGGCTATCAGGACCGCAACGTTCCTGCCCTGCAAATGCATAAGAGACGAGGCATCCAGAAGGATATCTATCCCCTTTGCTCGCTCCAGACGGGCGGCGGCAAGAAACACAAAGGCTCCCGGAAACCCGAGTGATGCACGCAGGCGCTCATGTCTGGCACTGTCCCGCTCGAACCGGCTAACATCGATGCCGTTGGGCACCCATCGTATCCTGTCGACTGGCGCCGCGCCGACCCGAATGTACCGTTCGACGCCCGCCTGGCTGACGTTGGTCGTCAGGTCGGCGAGACGATCCGTCAATCGGTACAGCAACTCCCGCCATCGGGGTCCCTCGCGCGTGCTGTGCGCTGTGCAGATCAGGACGGGCATCTGGCAGAAGAGCCGTGTCACCCTGGCCAGGAAGTTCGCATGGACCATGTGGCTGTGCACGACATCCGGCCTGAACCGGCGAATCTGACGCGACAACCGAACGATGCCACGCACGTCAGGCATTCCCTTGGTCATCCCCAGACTGACGACTTCTACGCCTGCCCTTGTGAGATCCTCGACCAGTGCAACAGGACGTACCATGGACACTACGACCACTTGAGCCCCGCGCCTGGCATTCTCGCAGGCGAGTTCCCCGACCTGGATCTCTGCCCCTCCCTGCGCCAGCCACGTGACCACCAGCATCAGCCTCAATGGGCGGGCGCGTTGGGGAGTCCTGTCCACAACCGGTGTCCCATGCTGGGCCCCCTGCCGACCGGGAGCCTCCCCGCTTCGCCGGAGCGACACACGGACAAGTCGCACCAAATGCTTCAGGACCGACCACCACGACAAGACACGCCACGAGAGGAGACCTACATATCCCGCTTCATGAACGCGCTTCAAGACCTGCAGCTCGGCTCGCTCCATCGCGCGCAGATCGCCCGCCTGTCCCGCTGTTCCATAGAGAGGCTTGAAGCTGTACGCGAGCACCGTGTCCAGTTTCATGGCGAGTCTTCCCGACGAGACAACCTCGAGCCACAGCAGGTAATCTTCAGATCTCATCTGCTCCGGAACAAAGCGGTGGTCCAAATCCCGGCGCAGCATGACGGTCGGGGTGGGAAGCGAATTACGAGCAAGCAGGGAGAACTTCGAGATCACTACTGCACGACGGACGGCGATAGGGTCTTCGCGCGGCGGATTGTTGCCCGAGATCACTCGCATGCGAGCTCCACACAGTGCCAGATCCGCGTGAGTGGACATCCAGCGGTACTGCACAGCAAGCTTCTCTGGGTGCCAGGCGTCATCGGCGTCCAGAAATGCGACGTACTCCCCTGTAGCCTGGTTCCATCCAGCATTCCGGGCAGCTCCTGGACCACCTCTCCGTTGCAGGAACACAGTCTCGATCGGCTGCAGATGGGAGAACTGTGCCTGGAGCTCCACCAGCTTGTCATGAGTGGCGTTGTTATCCGGACTTCCATCGTCCACAAGAATCATTTGGCAGGGTTTGGCGCTTTGTGCGTTTACTGATAGGACGGCTCGCTCGATCGTATCCGCGCAGCAGTAGCACGGAATCACGACTGTCACCGGCACAACCGGCTTGTCGGTCTCCAACATGTCCACCTGCCTATTGGCAGACCATTCAGGAATCCTCACTTGCGCCGCGACGGCTGGAAGAACATGCGGACCGTGTTGAGAATGACGTAGATGTCCGTCAGAATGACAGGGCGCTGCCTGAGATAGCCCAGGTCCATCAGCAGCTTTGTCTCGGCGGGAGTCTCGTAACTACCTCGAATCTGAGCCATTCCGGTGATGCCGGGCTTCACGACAACCCGTAGATCAAAGCCGGAAACTTGCTCCCGAATGCCGCTGGCCAATTCTGGCCTCTCTGGACGAGGCCCGACAACGCTCATATCGCCACGGAGAACGTTGAAGAACTGGGGAAACTCGTCAAGACCGGTCTTCCGAAGCAGTCGGCCAGCGCGGGTGATTCGGCGATCGCCATCTGAGCTCAGGACCGCCCCAGTCGACCGTTCCGCACCAACCATCATCGTCCTGAGTTTGATGGCCCTAAACGGTCTGCCACCTGCGCCTATGCGCTCCTGTACGTAGAAGACCGGACGGCCGGAGTCCACCAGGATGAGACAGACTGCTGTCAGTGCAACAGGGCTTAACACGACGAGTGCCACGAGCGAGACAACCACGTCAAGCACGCGTTTGGCAACGGCGTCGGCGGGGCCATATGTCAGGGGTTTCAATTCGAGAAGCAGACGCCCTCCGGCATACACTTGGGAGGCATTCTGGACGAGGAGATCCTCGGGCGCCGGGGCAATGAATGTCCGCACGCTCCTCAGAGCAGCCTCCCGCAGAAGGCTCGCGCGCACCTCAGGTGCAAGTGAGGCGTCCAGGACCATGGCATCGAGGCCGACGGGGATGACAGGCAAATCGGCGAGTCGGTCAGAACAAACGATGGTCGTTGGTGCCATGCCTCGCGATTCCCTAAGCTCGCCTGACAGGATGTCGGCGCTGTGCTGAGTTCGGCTCACGCACACTACTGCGAGAGATGATGAGAAATGGTGTTGCCATCTGAGCATCACAGCGTTCACAGAACTCAGACTCGCCAACTGGACGAGCCATGCGAGAACCACCACAGTGCGCGGCACTCCAAACTCCCGAACGACAAAGGAGACTGCGAATGTCATCATCGCGAGCACTGTCAACGATACTGTCAAGCTCAGAAATGACTCGTAGTAGCCAAGCCCCGAACCCGCGCCGAGACCATATACGAAGTAAAGCACGGCGAACACTAGCAGAAGCCACGGCAAGACGCTCGTCAGCGGAGCCAGGCTGCCAATCCGGTATGGAACCCCGAAAGCCGCCCTCAGCCAATACACGACGTAGTATGATGCAGCCACGAACCCCATGTCTGCCACAAACTGAATTGCATCAATAGATCTGATATCTCTACGTTTCACACCGGCGCCTCGACGTATACCACGTGAGTGTCTCTCTGAGTCCAGCGTCCAACGCCCACTCCGCACGCCACCCCATCACCTTCGCAGCTCGCTGGCAGTCAAGCACACTGTCATGGATATCGCCATGCCGAGGTTCCGCATAATCACACCTTCCTGCCGTACCGAAGTACTCCATGCACCGCCGGGCAAGCTCCAGAATGCTCGTGCGCACGCCAGTACCGATGTTGTAGACGCCCGACGGACACTGGAGCGCGGATTCGACAGCCCGAACGACGTCTGCCACGTACACGAAATCCCGAGTCTGTGCTCCGTCCCCGAATATGAGCGGCCGTTGACCTGCGAGCAACCTCGCGGCCATGAGACATACAACACCTGCCTCCTGACGTTCCCCCTGACGTGGCCCATAGACGTTTGCAAGGCGCAGGGTCACTGCGTAGATCCCGTACTGGTTTCGCAGCCAGTCCAGGTAATGTTCTGTGCTCTGCTTGGCAATCCCATATGGAGCCAACGGTCTGAGTGGTGAGTCCTCCCCCGCCGGCACTGCCGTTTCGCCGTACAAGGCTCCTCCAGAGGAGGCGAAGACGATGCGGCGCGTCCCTGCATGTACGGCCTCCATGAACGTGTTCAGCGATCCAAGGATATTGATGCCCGCGTCCAACGAGGGTTGATCCACCGACCGCGTAACATCGACGTGAGCGGCCAGCGACACGACTGCGTCGGGCCGGAATCCACGAAAGACCGCCTCGAGAGCCAATGTGTCCTGCGTGTCGATCTTCTCAAACACTGCAGAACATGGGATGTTGTCAGTCGATCCCGTCGAGAGATCATCGACAACACAAACACTATGACCGGACGCCAGAAGCGCGTCCACGACGTGAGACCCGATGAACCCAGCTCCACCGGTTACCATGATTTTCATCCAGTACTCCTTTCGCTCAGAACGGCCTCGTAGACCACGCGCATTTGTGCCAGGATATGCTTAAGTCCAAACTCGGCCAGCATCCTGTCGCGGCCGGCCGCGCCCAGACGTCGCCGATCCTCAGTACACTTTGCCAAGCTCTCGAGACGCCCTGCCATCACCTGAACATCACCAAAGGGGGCGAGGTATCCGGTCACTCCGTCAACGATGAGATCGCTGCATCCGCGGATCTGCCAGGCGACAACAGGCATGCCCATCGCCATGGCCTCCATGATGCTCTTGGGAAGACCCTCACGGTCCGAAGTCGACAACAACACGTCACACGCTGCAAGGAAGAACGGCATGTCCGCCTGCCACCCGGCTACCAGCACTGTCGTCTCCCAGCCCAGTGCAGCGGCGCGCTGCCTGACGAGACGCACTAGTGGTCCTTCACCTGCTAGCACGAGTGTTGCCTCTGGCACTCTCGTCTGCAGCATCGCTAGCACTCTGAGTGCATCCAGAGGCCTCTTCCCTTTGTCCAGTTCGCCCACCCAGCCTATGACGACAGCATCCAAGTCAACTCCAAGCGCGCGTCTGGCTTCGGCCCGGTACTCAGCTGTCGGCGGTGTGAACAGTCGCGTGTCCACTCCCATACCTGAGACACGACATATCGTCAGGCCGGCACGCGCAAACCAGCGCCGCGCAGCTCGCTCGTCATGGTCGTTGATGGTGACAAGTGT
>JAPLGK010000108.1 GCA_026390195.1 Caldisericota bacterium | reverse complement strand
CTCCTCATGCATGCAATGGGTCCCAACGTCGCCGGCGTTATTGGTACTGCCGTTGCGGCGGGGATCATGATCAGCCTGCTGGGTCACTAGCGAAAGCGACCGGGGGTGGCGAGGCCGGCAGCGTATGGCTGCCGGCCTTCTTGCTATTCTGGAGTGCCAGAAGGCCCTGCCGGCGACCAAAGCTGTGGCTCGAATGCTTGCCGGACAGTCTCTCCGAGCAGGACGCCCTCAGCCACCAGTTCCTCGTCCGTTGGACGCTTGGCCTTGGGGTCCGGGATGTACCCCAGTGCTTCGCCATGCCCGACGACGGAGGCTCCGTGCGCCGTCAGCCGCTTCTCCAGCCTGGCGATGGCCCCCGGGTTGGCTGCGGTGCCGCCGACGGCGACGATGAACGTTTTCTTGCCCTTGAGTACCGCATTGCTGATGAACGTTGTGACGGCGGGAGCTGGGTTGCCGATCCAGACCGGCGTCATGACCACCAGCGCTTCATACGGTTCGACCGTGTAGTCGGGGTCCACCAGCGTCGTCCCCAGGCCAAGCAGGGCAGCGAGCAGGGCAAGGAACATGCCGCCGTTTTCCATCCTGTGGCTGTCCACCAGCTCCCGCAAGGTGCCTCCGGTCGCCTGTGCCAGCCCCTGGGCGATCTGTGCGGTCGACCCTTCCCGGCTGTAGTAGGTGATGAGCAGGTTCACTGCTCACGTCATGGGCGCTGCTTCATGAGGGCATCGTCGACGGCTTTCATCACGACCTTGCTGCTGACCGTGGCTCCGCTGATGACGTCCACCGGCACGCCGCCCGCCTTGATGATTCGGTCGACGAGCAGGTCCATATTCCCAAACGGCCGCTGGAGCAGTTCAACCGACGAGACGCCCGTGCTGCTCACTGTCACCCGGACGCGCGCGACGACGTGGAGACAGGCGGCGCTTCCCTCGTAGGTGCCAAGGTAACGGTACGAGATGGTTGGCGAGTGCAGCACGATGGCATCTGCAGCCCGGTTCAGGGCGGGAGTGTACAGCGCCCAGGCCATGACGACCAGCAGAACGATGATGACGCTGACGATGACGAGACCGCGCAACAAGTGCTTTCCTGCAGACATGTGGTTCCTCCTCTTAGTCGCGCCGCGGACGCCGTGGGGGCGCGGCGGCGACAGAGTCTCTCGGCGTGGACATCATCGATGGTCGGTCAGACTTCATGGTCCTGAGGCTCACGCAGCAGGTCGGCCAGATGTTCCCCCACTCTCTGCAGTTCCTCGGCTGTGGCTGAAGGGCCCGCCTTTCCGGAGGAGTTGAGGCCGTGGATGTGATGGACGCCGAGGACCTGGCCGCCTCGTGCCCGGGCCATCTGCTCCAGGCGGCTCGAGGTCGCAAGGTTTTCACCGCTCTCGCCGAGCGCCACAATCAAGACCTTCTTGCCGGTCAGGTTGACCGTCCGCAGGAACGTGTTGGCCGCCGGGGTAGGGTTGCCGACCCAGATAGGGGTCATGATCACGACGGTGTCGTAGCCCGAGACGTCATAGTCGGGGTTGAACAGGCGGGCGGGCCTTCGGAACAGTGCAGCCATGGCGGCCGTAAGCAGGTTCGTCCGAGCGTTTGCGTCGACGAGTTCGCGCAGGGTCCCCCCGACGCCATGAGCCAATGCAATGGCCATGGTCCTCGTCGATCCACTTCTGCTGTAGTACACGATCAGCGTCTGCATGAAACCCCCTCATACTCGATAGTGTGGAGTCTCTCTCTCGAGTACGGTGCTTCTGGCATAATTATAGGGCCGCGCCAGCCACGCGCAAGAAGTCACCTCGCAGAGCCCCAGTGTTGCCGCCATGGTGTTCACGTGTATGATACTGATTGGATGAATCGTGGCGGGCATGGCCGTGATGTTCGTCCTCTTCGACGTGCTGGGGACAACCACGGCAGTGGCCCGGTTCTTCATCCCTCAGCTCCGGGACGCCGAGGAAGTGCTTCCGGACGTCGTCACAGCGAGGGCGGGATGCGAGATAGTACACTGACACAGGGAGGACAATCATGACAGAAGGGCAGGGACGGGTATCTTCCATCGTGCGGGACGAGCTGGACATGCCGGGCAGGCGCCTCCTGCTGGTCCCGGGACGGGCACGCACTGCCGACGCCGTCCTGAGGGCGTCCGCTACGTCGTTCGAGAGCTGGAGCGAGGTGGAGCGTGCAGATGCCGAGTGTCGCGACGGACTGATGCCTCTGTTCGGGACCGAGCAGGCCGGCATCGTCGTCGTTCCTGGAGCAGCATCCCTGGGCATGGAGGTCGCGGTCGTCGCAGCGTCACCTCCGGGTGCCGTCGTCCTTGTCCTGGGGCACGGCCCGCAATGCGACCGGATCGCCCACGTGGTGTCGCGCCGTGGGCGCGTCGTCGACGTCGTGCAGGCGCAGGAAGGCGGCAGCATCGACCTGCAGCTCCTGCGTGCGCGCTTGGCCGAGACACACCCGTCCACGATTGTCGTGTCCCACGTGGACGCTGACAGCGGCGTCGTCGCCCCGATCGACGAGTATGCGGCGGTCGCCCGTGAGGTCGCGCCGGAGACGCTGTTGGTCGTGGACGGGACATGGGCGACCGGCTGCATGCCCCAGCGTATGGATGACTGGCACGCCGACATCGTGTTCACGGACAGCGCCTCAACGCTGGGCGGGTGCTCGGGACTCGTGCTGGCAGCGGTGAGCGGCCGCCTGCGCGGGCGCAAGGTGCGGCATGACGCAGCCGCGCCACTCTACATCGAACTGTCCCGGTGGTCCTCACCGACGGGCGACGAGGTGCCCCCGAGTCTCGTCTTTGCGCTACGTTTCGCCCTGCGCCGCATCTGCGACGAGGGCTTGTCGGCGCGGTTTGCGCGGTGTGACGGGGTCGCCCGGGGCTTCCGGAAGGAGGCTGTGGCCCACGGGTTCGCCGTGGTCGCTTCGCCCGGACACGAGGCCGCGACACTGACGGCTCTGAGGCAGGCTGTGGGGGTGGACGTCCAGGCCCTGCACGCAGCGCTGGAGCGGCGCGGCATCGACGTGGGCATGGGGCCCACGGGCCTGATCGTTGCGCATGCGGGTGACACCAACCCTGACGACCTCCAGCACTTCTGGCACGCCGTGGAGGTACTGCAGCCGCAGACGTGACGGCACCGGGACAGGTGAGCCGGCTCAGTCGATGACGGTCCGCTGCTTCCGCTGAGCGGACGGCAGCCCCAGGGACAGGGCGTGCACCGGGCAGACGGCGACGCAGTCACTGCAGCGGATGCACTCGGCGCTGGCTGGGTCATGTGACGGATCGACGGCCATCCTGCAGACGGCCACGCACGCGCCACAGTGCGTGCAAGTATCCTCGTTCAACGTCAGCTGCACAAAGCTGACGCGGTTGAACAGCCCATAGATGGCACCCAGTGGGCAGACGAAGCGGCAGAAGGGGCGGTACATGACGACCGACGCAGCCAATGTCGCGACAAGAAGACTTGCCTTCCAGACAAACAGCCATCCTGCAGCACCGCGCAGGGATGCGTTCAGAGCCAACAGGGGCAGGGCAGCTTCCAGCGTCCCTGCAGGGCATACCAGCTTGCAGAACCATGGGTCGCCGACGCCAAACCGGTCGCGAACCAGCAGGGGCATCAGAATGACCAGAACGGCAAGCACGGCGTACTTGAGGAATCGAAGCCGTGTCGGGCCGATACGTACCTTGCGCGAACGGATGCGGTACAGCAGTTCCTGGATTAGGCCGAACGGGCACAGCCAGCCACACACCAGACGTCCCAGCACGATGCCGAGGAGCCCGATGAGCCCGGCAACGTACATCGAGATGCGGTCGCTGGCGCGGTTGAAGACCGCCTGCAGTGAGCCGATGGGGCACGAACCCCAGGCACCCGGACAAGAGTAGCAGTTGAGCCCTGGGATACAGACGGCCTTGCTGGAACCGCGCCAGATGCGGCCACGAAGGAACCCAGTGAACCATGAGTTCTGGAGGATACCGGTGACACCCTGGAACGCAGTCCTGCGCAAAGTCATGCGCCTACCCGATGCCGATGCACTGCAGACAGACATTGATGGCCTTGGTGATCACCGTGCGGACCTCGCCGTTCATGGCACCAGCGACGATGCCGAGGGTGGCGAGGACGAGGAGGAAGACCTGCAGGACCCTGACCCTTGTGCTCACTGTGCTACGACCCGGCGGGAAGGTTTGCCAGCACGCCCTGGATGACACTCATCCACTGGGCCTTGGTGCGTGATCCGGTCAACACCTCGCCCACGACGGTCCCTGTGCGGTCCACGAAGAAGGTCGTGGGGACGACACTGACGTCGGCCAACATCTCGGTCGCGATGGAGCGGTCCGGGATGACGTTGGTGTAGGTGACGCCCGTCGAGCCGGTCAGCTGGCGCGCTGTAGCCTCGTTCGCCGCATCCGGCGTGTCGGCGATGATCCCCAGGATGGCAAAATCCGTGGAAGGGAACTCACCGGGCAGCTGTGCCAGGTCGGGCATCTCGCGGATGCAGGGGCCGCAGAAGGTCCCCCAGACATTGACCATGGTGAGGCGCTGGTTCGCGAAGAAGCTGTTGTCGACGATACGTCCGTTCAGGTCACTCGCGCTGAAGGGCCGCACCACGTATCCGGTGCCCAGCGTGCTGGGCCGGGTCGTCGTACCCGTGCCGGGTGTTGTCCGCCTGGCATCCTGCAGAGCCGTGGCGACGATGACAGCGACGAGGATGACCACCAGGACCGCGATCAGGAGTGTCAGTTTGCTGGTTCCGTTTCTGTGCATGCGCGTCGTGTTCACCGCTCACCTCACTGGGATGTCGCGACCATGATACCGCGCTCTCGCCCTGTGCGCAATAGGAGAAGTCAATACGAAGTCTTGACAAGTCGGGACGAACACATGGGGTCAGCGTCCCTGACCGACGTTGTCGTCAAGCGTTTTGTCCGTGCTTGAGCAGCGAGGCGAGGACGGCTTCGTACGTTGCCAGGGTCGTCCGGTCGTGGCAAACGCAGGTGACGTGGTCGGGCAGGAGGTGTTCGTCCAACCACGCGAGGATGGTCCACAGGGCGACGCGCGTCGCCTGCTCCAGGGGATAGCCGTAAGCCCCGGTGCTGATGGCAGGGAAGGCGACAGTCCTCAGCTCATGCTGTTCGGCCAGCTCGAGGCATGATCGGTACGTGCTAGTCAGCACCTCTTCTTCACCCCTGGTGCCACCGTGCCACACCGGGCCGACCGTATGGATCACGTGGCGCGCGGGCAGGCGGTACCCGCCGGTCAGCTTCGCCTG
>JAPLGK010000221.1 GCA_026390195.1 Caldisericota bacterium | reverse complement strand
ATTGCGCTCACGCAGAACAGCCGGGTCGTCCAGTGGCTCTACGAGTCGCTCCGTGTTCGTTTTGGAGTGACTGCCCACGACGTTCGATTCGGATTCAGGCAGCTCCTCCGACATCTACCAGAGGGCGAAGTGCCGGCCATTGTCTCTGACAGAGACTATGCGAACGGCGGCGAGGAAGTAGAGTTCTTTGGGCATCCAGTCCGCTTTCCCCGTGGGGCCGCACTGCTTTCTTTTCGCAGGAAGCTAGTCGGAATTCCTGTCTTCCTTGTACGACAGCCAGACAACAGGTTTCTGCTGGAGTTTGGCCGACCAATCAACCCGGAAGCCTCAGACGAGCGGTCCTGGGCGCGAGCCTTTGTCGTGGACTTCGCGCAACAGTACGAGGCTGTTGTTGACCGGGATCCCACACAGTTTCTGAATTTCTTCGATTTCTGGAGTACCGTCGCATGAGAATCGCTGCCGTTATTCCTGCGTTCAACGAAGAACATAACATCGCGGCTGTCGTGGAAGGGGTGCGTCCGTTTGTTGCCGTCGCCGTGGTCATCGACGATGGTTCTGCCGACAATACAGCTGGGGCCGCACATGCCGCGGGGGCCATCGTCCTTTGCCACAAGTCCAATGTGGGGAAGGGCGCTGCGCTCAAGACTGGATTCAGGTATCTCATCAATAGTGGTTATGAGGGCGCGGTTACCATCGATGCCGATGGACAGCATGACCCTGCTGAAATCCCGCTGTTTATCGCTGCAGCTGAACAAGGCTACGACATGGTCATCGGGAACAGGATGTCGAATGTTTCGACGATGCCGTTCATCCGAAGATTCGCGAACCATGCGTCTTCATTTCTCATCAGCCTGTTCCTTGGGAAGAATGTCCGCGACAGCCAGAACGGTTTTCGCTACTACAAGCTGACTTCGGTCCTCTCTCTGCCGCTAGAAGCGAACAAGTACGACCTGGAGACTGAGGTTATCTTCAAGGCAGGCAGGGCAGGGTATCGGATAGGTTGGGTGCCGACTCGGACCATCTACCGGACGGAGGCAAGGAGCAAAATCAACTCGCTCACTGACACTCTCAGGTTTGTCGGCGTGCTTGTGCGATATGGTTTGCTCAGACGGTAGGTCGACTTGTTGCGTCAGTGCGGACCGTTTTCGAGTGCACAATGCGAAGATGAGAGGGAATTGCAGCCCCTGTCCCTTAGCTGACCGGGTAATCACGGGAGATGAGAATGTCAAGACATGTTTCCCTGATAAGAGAGGTTGATTGACGAAGCCTCCAAAATCGTGGAGAGAGCACAGTTGACTGCCAAACAAAAGAGAGTAGACTCTTAGTTTGACCGCATTTTTCTCATACCAATATGAAAGGAGAGCCATGCGCGTGGCAGCGAATATTATAGACTTTACCAAAATCAAGTCAAGTTACGCGATGCCCGACCTCCTCCAGCTCCAGAAGACGTCTTACGATTGGCTTCTGGGACCAGGTCTTGCACAGATCTTTGCGAGAGTGTTCCCCATCGACACCGCCAAACTGCGGATCGAGTATGTGAACCATGATATCGAACGGCCCGCCAAATCGATGGAAAACTGCCGCAAGGCAGGGCTGAGCTTTGAGGCGATGGTTCGTGCCAATTTCCGCCTCATCAACAAGGAAACTGGCGAGATACGGGAACAGCCACTTATCATCACACAGATTCCGCTCATGACGCCATTTGGAACGTTCCTCATCAACGGCGCGGAACGCGTGATCGTTTCACAGCTTGTCCGCTCGCCTGGGGTCTATTTCGAGGGCGGGAAGGACAAGCTGTCCGGAGCACAGATCTACATGGTGACCCTTATTCCTGACCGGGGAAACTGGATGGAAATTGAGGCCGGCAAGGACGATGTCATCTATACGCGTCTTCGGAAGAAGGCTCACAAGGTTCCTATGACTCTCGTGCTCAAGGCTCTTGGCATCGAGTCCAACGAGGAGATCCAGCGCCTTTTCACCATCGAGAAGACCGAGCGCCTATCCACCGAACAGCTTCGGTCAGTGTTCGATCACGCCGAGTATGCGGCTGTCGAGCCACTTCTGGATTCCAAGGGCAAGGAGATCATCAAGGAAGGTGCCGCGATCACCGGGAAAGCAATGAGCCTTCTCGAGAATCATGGCGCGAGATCGTTCCTGGTCAGCAGCAGGCAGCCTGACCGCTGGATTGTCAAGACGCTCAAGGCCGACAAGACCACGAATCAGGAAGAGGCGGTGAAGCAGATCTTCAAGGAGATGCAGCCGAAGGAGCGCCTTACGCTCGAAGCTGCGCAGAGTCTGCTCTCGACTCTTCTGACCGACCGGGCATACAACACGTTCACGCCGATTGGTCGCTATAAGATCAATAAGCGATTTGGAACAGACGGCGATTCTGCCGTTCTGACCAGAGATGACTATGTCTCCATTATTCGACACCTGATTGACATCCGCGAACGCAAAGCCAACTTCGATGATATCGACAGCTTGGCGAACCGTCGTATCAGGCGTGTGGGGGAATTGCTTGCCGAGGAGATTCAGGACAGCATGCTGAAAGTAGCCAAGGCGACCCGTGACAAGGTCACGATCTATTCGTCAGAGCAGATGATGAACCTCCAGAATGTTCTCAACACCAAGCCGGTCATCTCTTCTATCAGGAACTTCTTCGGGCAGAGTCAGCTGTCCCAGTTCATGGAACAGATCAATCCGTTGTCAAGTCTTGCGCACAAGAGACGCCTAAGCTCTCTCGGACCAGGTGGTCTGAACAGGAAGCGGGCGGGGGTGGAAGTCCGCGACATCCACTCTTCCCACTACAGTCGTATTTGCCCCATCGAGACTCCGGAGGGCGGAAACATAGGACTTATCAACAGTCTGAGTTCATACGCCAAACTTGACCAGTATGGATTCATCACCGCGCCGTATGCCAAGGTCGCGAATGGTCGCAAGGACGAGAAGAACGTTGTCTATATGGACGCCGAGGAGGAAGAGTACCATTCGATTGCTCAAGCCAATACTGCTGTCGATGAGAAGAGCCATCTGACTTCGAAGACAGTTATCGCCCGGCAGCGCAGCGAAGGCGGTGAAATTCTCCCGAAAGAGCTTCCCGCGAGCAAGGTGGACTACATTGACCTCTTGCCGTCACAGGTATTTGGGATTTCGGCCTCGTTGATCCCCTTCCTTGAGCATGACGACGCAAACCGCGCCCTCATGGGCTGCAACATGCAGCGACAGGCAGTGCCGCTGGTACGTCCCGATCGCGCCCGGGTTTCGACTGCCATGGAAGGACGGGTTGTTCACGACAACGGTGACCTCGTGCTCAGCGATGTGGACGGGATCGTCTCGTATGTGGATGCCGAGCGGATCCGAATCTCGCCTCTGGCCAACGTGGCGGACCTTCGGGCCGGTAGCATTCCGGTGGATGTCATTCCCGTCATGCTCGCTTCAGATGCAAACGAGTCCGGCATTCTCGGCGATGTCCGCATGGTGCCCATTTCCTTCGCGCCTGCCGGTATTCCAGAGGGTATTCTCAAACTGATAGGCTCGGAGATTTCGCGCGAGCAGGTCGAGGGTCTTTCGGATGACGGGGTCGAATCGTTTCAATACGTTCCCGCAGGCTCCATCGTTCAGAATTCGCTGACAGACCTGTTCGACGTACAGACCAATGATGGTCTGGTCGGGAACGTGCTGGCCGAGGATGTACAGGAAGGCAAGAACAAGGTGCACAAAGCCGGCACAAAGATCACTGAGACTCTGCTTGGCCGCCTCATCAACAATGCAAGAATCCGCTCTCTTCCGATACAGGAAGGCGACGAGACCACGTCGGTCGAACTGCAGATGCTTACCATTACTCCCATTGGGCAGCAGGTTCTTGGCCATCGGATTCTGGGCGTGACATCGGTGCAGGACCTGAGTTCCAATATCGGCCGCACGGTCGGCGAGGAGAGTCTCCGCGACCTCTTTGCCAGGGACAAGAACGCCAGCATTCTGACGTATGATCCTGCCAAGGCGGCAAGCTATGAGCTCTTCCGAGTTAACGGATCGCTTGCAGGTCAGACGCTGGCTGAGGACGTTCAGCTTCGCAAGCCCAAGGTCAAAAAGCTGGCTGTCGGGAGAAAGCTGACCCGCAACGATCTGATTCTGATGGCGAAGAACGGAGTGACTCATGTTTCCGTCCCCCGGGCTCGTGTGTTCGAGCTTCAGAAGTTCAAGCGGACGAACCAGGACACTTGTATCAACCAGCACCCGGCCGTTTCCACAGGAGATGAAGTACACGTCGGCGATCTTCTCGCAAACGGGTATGCGTCTGCAGAAGGGGAACTTGCCTTGGGCAAGAACCTCCTGGTTGCATATGTCCCGTGGCGGGGGTATAACTACCAGGACGGCGTCATCGTCAGTGAGCGTCTTGTACGCGACGATAGTCTTTCGTCTATTCACATCAAAGAGCACAAGATCGAGGTGAGGTCGACAGAGTTCGGTAAAGAGGAGATCACCCGCGACCCACCCAACGTCTCTAAGGAACTCGCGCGCCATCTGGACGAGCGCGGCGTGGTTCAAGTCGGTGCGCACGTCAAGGCTGAGGATGTTCTTGTGGGCAAGATCACGCCACGTGCTGAACAGGAGGAGTCCCCTGAGGTAAGGGTCTACTTTGCTCTGTTCCATGACAAGGCCCGTGACTACAAGAATACGTCCTACAAGGTCCCGCCTGGAGAGGACGGAGTCGTTATTGACGTGCAGGAGATTACGAAAGACAACACGAGTGACGCCCTTCCCGTCGGCGTCGAGCGGATTGTAAAAGTCTATGTCGCCAAGAAACGCAAGATCATTGTCGGAGACAAGGTTGCGGGACGCCATGGAAACAAGGGTGTCATTACGCGTATCCTGCCAGAGGAGGACATGCCGTTCCTGCAGGATGGAACACCTGTCGACGTCATCCTGAGCCCGCTCGGCGTACCCTCACGCATGAACATCGGCCAGCTTCTTGAGGCCAGTCTGGGTATGGCTGCCCGGAAGTTGAACGTTCGCGCCGTGACGCCCGTGTTCAACGGCGCTACCGAGGAAGAGATCAAAGCCCTTCTCCGCAAGGCCGGACTCGGCGGCAGCGGCAAAGAAGACGTTCGAGATGGGCTCTATGGCAAGTACTTCGAGAGTCAGGTTACCGTAGGAGAAGCATACATCCTCAAGCTGATTCACCTGGCCGAAGACAAGATGCACGCGCGCTCGACCGGCCGGTATACTCTCATTACCCAGCAACCAATCGGTGGCAAGGCACAGTTCGGCGGCCAGCGCTTTGGAGAAATGGAAGTATGGGCGCTGGAGGCGTATGGTGCCTCGACCGTACTGCAGGAGATGCTGACGATCAAATCGGACGATCTTGAGGGCAGACGTGTGGCTTACGAACGTCTCACAAAAGGAAATAACCTCTTCGAAACGGGTTCTCCAGAGTCGTTCAACGTTCTCGTGAAGGAACTTCGCGGGCTTGGGCTGGACCTGGAGACACTGCCGAAGGCAGGGGACACTCACGCGAAGAGTACCAAGGTAGTGCTGGAAGACAACGAATAGCATTTTCTAGGGGAGGAAAAGGTGAGCAGATTCGGCCCGAGTGACATAAGGAACTTTGCGCTAGTTGGACAAGGTGGCTCTGGCAAGACGATGATCACAGAACGCCTGGTTTTCCGTGCCGGCGCGAGCCAGAGAGTTGGCCGCGTCGAAGATGGAACTACTGTTTCCGACCACCTGGATGAGGAAATCAAACGCCACATCAGCACAAGTATTGGCCTTTGCGAGTTTGA
>JAPLGK010000227.1 GCA_026390195.1 Caldisericota bacterium | reverse complement strand
GTCCTCCAACCGTCAACCCTCCACCACAGTAAATGATGCTTCGGTCCGTTATGGTGCGCGTTTCCAGTCCCGCCGTTCCGGTGACCACCTTGAAGGTGCTCGCTGGAGGGAACGAGCCTGCAATTGCCCGGTTGAACAGAGACCCTTTGACGGACCACGTCTTCCAGTCTTCGCTGGAGATTCCGGAGATGAACTTGTTCGGGTCGAACGTGGGTGCGCTTGCCAGCGCAAGGAGTTCGCCATTGCGTGGGTCCATCATGATCGCTGCACCCTGGTTGTCTCCAAGAAGATCCTCGCATGTCTTCTGCAGACGAACATCAATGGTCAGGATGATGCTCGTTCCGGGCGCAGCGGGCTTCTCCTGCAGCGTCTTCACGGCTTTGCCACCGGCGTCCACTTCGATGAGTTTCTGACTCTTCTGACCACGCAGCAACGTCTCGTATTGCAGCTCGATGCCTTCCTTGCCGATCGTGTCCTTCATGACGTAGCCGTCAGCTCGCAGCTGTTCGAGTTCAGTGTCGCCTATTTCACCTGTATACCCGAGGACATGTGCCGCTAGGGTTCCCTGGGGATATGATCTCCTGGTCGACATGACGAGCTGGATACCAGGCAGGTCTGGTTCCTGTTCCGCAAGCTTCAACGCAACCGGTTTGCTGACGTTGCGAGCTATGGTGATGGGCGCATAAGGTCCAACGCCAGCCTTCTCTACTGTGTCCTTGAGAGTCTCAAGCTTCGCGCCTGTCAGTTGGGCTACGACGCCCAACTCCTCGTCGGAGTCCTCGAGGTCATAGGTCGTCACGACGATGTCGAACGAGGGGACATCGGTTGCGAGAACGACCCCATTCCTGTCGAGGATTTCTCCCCGTGGACCATCCGTGCTGATGATGCGAAGACGGTTGTCTTCCGCGACTCCTGCATAGTAGGTGCCCTTGACAACCTGCAGAACGTAGAGGCGGGCGACGATGCCCAACAGGATCACCGTGAAGAGAACGGTGACCGCAAGGAATCGCCTGGTTTGCCGGGGCTGTTGAAGCTTATCCATGGCTCTGCTCGAGTGGCGAGCGCCTGACGAGATAGCGGGACCCCACCAGTCCTGTGACGGCTGCCGCGACGCAGTACCGCAAGAGGGCTGCGAGGCCGGGAGCAGCGCTGCCTCTGGTGAAGAACGCGAGAACGAGTGCCGTGACCGCATAGGCGCCCGTGAAGGCTATGCGAGCAAGACCAGGTGCAAGTTGCTCGATGTAGGGTGAGGCGCCGGTGACCAGCAGCAGCAGTAGGGCAGTAGGCAGCTCCCGGGACTGGCTGAAGTACGAAAGAAGGAGCGTATTGAAGAGTCCGGCAGCAACGCCAAAGGGCGTGGGATGACGCACACTGTAGTAAAAGACGATGGCCGCCGCCACGAGGAAGCCGACGGCTCCCGCGCCCGGGGTGTGCAACGCTATGCCGCAGAACAACGCAAACACGAAGGCCTCGATGGCCAGAACCCCTGCCAGGACGGCATACTGTCGTTTCAGGTTCATTTCGAGCCCTGCGTCACCAGAAGGTAGCGTGTCGCCCAGACGGCTGCAAACGGGCGCAGGACGAGCCGTGTCGTGGTGCCGCTGGTCAGCGCA
This sequence comes from Caldisericota bacterium, assembly GCA_026390195.1. Taxonomy (GTDB): domain Bacteria; phylum Caldisericota; class Caldisericia; order Cryosericales; family Cryosericaceae; genus Cryosericum. The sequence continues at coordinate 3,853 of JAPLGK010000227.1, read as the reverse complement.
TCGACTCTGCCGATAGGGATGTTGGGAGGAAAGACTGCTGAGCTGCTCGAAGTGACGACGATGTCACCTGACTGGAACTGGGGTAGCGGTGAGACATATGACAGTTCACAATACTCTCCGTCGGTGCCCTTGATGAGTACGTCCTCCCCGGTGCGACGGTTGATGCCGGCGATAATGCACCTGCTGTCGAGCAGTGGGATCACTGTGGCATTGGTCTTGAAGGCGCCTCGGACTTTGCCAAACACGTAGGCCTGGCCGGTGAAATCTGCGACAAAGACGCCAGCGCCGTCGGCGACCCCGAGGGCTGTTCCGTGGTCTATGAACACATCCATGGAGCGCATACCCGTTGCTCTTCCTGTCACCTGGGCAAGAACAGTCTTGACTGGCAGCTGTTGTTGGACCACCAGCTGCGCTTGTAGCTGTTTCAGTTCGTCGTGGTCGCCGAGAGCGAGGCGAAGTCGAGCATCGAGATACTGGTTCTCGCTGCGGAGCGTCTCATTCTCAGTGTAGATGCCTCGGGCAAACAGCAGGGCGTGACCGTATGCGACTACACTGTCGGCTGCTGCCGAGACAGCCCCGCCAAGCGTCCGGGCGACACGTTGGGCCCCACTGAGTGCAAGGCTCCCGAGCGTAACGCCGTAGGACGCCAGTCCGATGACGGTCACCAGCGCAAGGAATAGCGCTATGAACAGCAGGCTAATGGACCTGCGGGTAGGCTTCCGTGCCGGACCGGGCATTCGCTATATCAGAACCTCGTGCAGCGAATCGTAGTTTTCGAGGACCTTGCCTGCACCCTTGGCGACACACTGCAACGGATCCTCTGCGATGTTGACGAGAATACCAGTACGGGTGGAGATGAACTTGTCGAAGCCCATGATAAGCGCGCCGCCGCCCGAAAGCATGATGCCGCTGTCGATGATGTCCGCTGAGAGTTCGGGCGGGGTCAGCTCGAGTGCCGACTTGATCGTCGCGAGAATCTGTTCCAAAGGTTCCTTGAGTGCGTCGCGAATCTCCTCACTCGTGACTTCGACCGATTTTGGCAGGCCGTTGATCAGGTCTCTGCCACGTACTTCATAGGTTTTCTCGCTTTCGAGCGGGTATGCGGAGCCAATGGCGAGTTTGACTTCCTCGGCCGTCACATCTCCGATGAGCAGGTTGTAGCGGCGGCGGATATGCGTCGCTATGGCTTCTGTCATCTCGTCGCCCGCAATGCGCAGCGACCGCGATGTGACGATGCCCTTCATCGAGATGACCGCTACCTCGGCGGTGCCACCGCCGACATCGACAATCATGACTCCGCGGGCGTCAGCGACGGGGAGGTCGGCGCCGATGGCCGCTGCCATGGGTTCCTGGATAAGCTTTGCCTCTCGTGCACCGGCGTTGAGGGCTGCGTCGATGACTGCCTTCATCTCAACTTGGGTGATACCGCACGGGATTCCGACAAGCACACGTGGACGGGCAAAGAGACCTGTTCCAGACGCTTTTCGGATGAAGTACTCAAGAAGCTTCTCCGTTACCGTGAAGTCTGCGATGACACCGTCCCTCAGAGGGCGTGTCACGGTAATCGACTGGGGCGTGCGCCCTGCCATCTTCTTGGCGTCGTCGCCAACGGCAAGCACAGTGCCGGTCTTGGCATCGGTCGCCACGATGGTAGGCTCGCGGATGACGACACCCTTGTTCTTGACGTATACAACTGTGTTCGCAGTACCAAGGTCTATTGCCAGGTCTCTTGAGAAGAATGCCACGACTTACCTCCTCACATTAACATGCAGCTCAGCACAGAGTGCATAGAAATCACTCATCGTGAAACCGATGATTGTGTCCATCGGCCCGTCAGTTCGTTCGATGAAACTTGCTGCCAGTCCCTGAACGGCGTACGCCCCAGCCTTGTCCCGATATTCAGGGTTGCTCAAGTAGGCTTGCCGCTCATTCTCGCTCAGGCATCTCATGAACACACGTGTCACGGATATTCTGGCGGCTGCCGTCTTTTCAGGCATGAGCACGGCTGCCATGGCGGTAATAACGCGGTGTTCCCGCCCTTCGAGCAATGCGAGCATATCGCGGGCCTGGGCTTCGCCCTGCGGCTTTCCCAGGATTCGGCCTTCACAGGCGACGACGGTGTCGACGCCAACGACCAAACCGGCGTCCACATGATCGCTTCCGGATCTTGCCTTTGCCAGTGCGTTCTGTGCTGCACAGTTCTCAGGTGCGGCGTCCAGCATGACTTCGTCCGCGTCAGCTTCCACGACCGAAAACGGTATGCCCCATTCGGCGAGCATGTGAGCCCTGCGTGGCGAACTCGAAGCCAGGTAGATTCTCATACGAGCGTCGAGAAGAAGAGAAAAAGCAGTGCAAGTCCCGCAGTCCCCAGGTTCATGTTCAGCGTGAAACCCAGTCGAAGTTCCATGAATCCAAGCTGGAGCGCAAAGTCAGGGATACCGAAATGGAAGCCCGCCCTCATGAAGGGGTAGTACGCGCCTAGCACTTCGCCAAGCACGGATCCGAGGATGGCCCCTGCAATCACAAAAGCTATCGATATCGTTCGTTCTTTTCTTCTCACCGCTGCTCCACAGGTACACTGCCATGAAGGGCTCGGTCGAGTCGAGACAGGACGGCAAGCGAAACACCACCGATCAGATATCCGGCCGCTCCGCCCGCCACCACCAGCGCCGGCAGATAGTACCATAGTGTACCCACAGTATTGGTAATCAACAAGAGCAGGTATTGCGACACATTGTTGCAGGCGCCCCCTATACTGCTTACGGTCGGCAATCCAATGTGCTTCCCGAACGCCTTCCGCAGGAGGACCATGACGATGACTGCGCCGAGACTACCACCGAAAGACAGCAGCGACGTGATGGTCATCAGATTCCCCTTCATGATGCCCGTGACCAGGACTCGCAGGATCACGAGTGCGACGGTCGCGAGGGCTCCGTACATCTCCAGGCACAGCATCGTACTTATCTGAGACAGTCCCAGCTTGGCGCCGGGCAGGAACGGCAGCGGAGGGTCGAAGTAGTTAATGACGATAGCAACGGCGGCTAGCAACGCAAATCGCAGGGTATCCTGCGCTGTACGCTTCCTCCTATTGGCCGAGAGCATCGATGCCGGTCCCCTTTCCTTCGATGGTAATGACCATGCGGTTGGGCACACAGATGACCTGGTCGCCGGGGCTCCGGGCCGGAACGGTATGCACGCAGATGTGGTCGGTGCAGGTCGATTCCGTGACTCGGATGGAGCCCTTACCATCAGCTACGATCACCAGCGGCCCCAGCGAGCCTGTTATGTGCAGCGTTTGGGGCTCGCGCGACGTCAGATCCACTGTCGCGACGACCTTGCCGTCCACTTGGACAACCGCCACGGTGCCACGTGTGCGGTGCATGATGATCCAGGAGACAACGACAAGTGCCACGGCGGTGAGGATGACCACCGCTGTGATTCGGTCACTCCGTTTCATTGAGCAGTTGTGGGCACGAAGGTGATCGACCCGAGTGTGGACGGTGTTCCTGCAGCGTCGACGATGACAATGCCAACGGTCCCCTGGCTCTGGGCTGTTTGGAAGAGCGAACGCTGAGTCTCGGCTGTTGAGCAGAAGAAGACTTTGCCGAGGGCGTCGCCGATGGCTCCGTGCATGGGCTGTATGTCTGTGATGACCGTAACGCTTTGATTGAGGGTCCCCGGGTATCCCGTCGACGGGTCGATGATATGACAGTATCTCTTGCCATCCCGCTCGAAGTACCGCTCATAATCTCCGGACGTAGCCACAAAGGCATCCCCTGACCGAACATAGCCGATGATCCCCTGACCACGCGGATCGCGAATGCCGATCTTCCAGTCGCGCTTTCGGCCGCCG
>JAPLGK010000178.1 GCA_026390195.1 Caldisericota bacterium | reverse complement strand
GGGAGCCCCACGCGCTTCGACCGCATCCTGGCCAGCACATCGGGCGAAGCAGCAGTAGTCGGCCTCAGTGAAGGCCGCTCAGGTGTGGTCGCAGGGACACGCGACGGGCATATTGTCCTTCAGGAGACGCTCGAAGCAGTCACCCGGCGCAACCTTCTCAAGCCAGAGCTTGTGGAACTGCTGAAGCGGGTATCCATCTGACTTTGCTTCATCCCAGGAGGACCAATTGGGTCGAGTCTTCAAGTCGCTGACCTTCCAGATTATTGTGACTGCCCTGCTCATCGTGGGCGTCTCGATGGCGATTCTGAGCAACCGCCTCATCGTTGAGTTTCAGGACGAGCTCGTCAACAAGGAAGGCGAGACTCTCCAGGCCATAGGGTCGCAGGCTGTCGAGCGCTGGAATCGCATGTACCGCGAACTGTCCAGCAGCTACAAGTTCGATACTCTGAGCCAGACCAAGCAGAACGACTTGATGAGCATCTTCCTCTCCAAGTCCTATTACGATTACATCAACGTGTTCAAGGACAACTTCCCCCGTGTCAGCATCGGGTATCAGACCAGCCTCTTCACACCAAGTCTCGTCTACCTGACCGACGAGTCGCGCAACCCACTACCCAAGCTGACCGTTGCTCTTCCCTTGATGGCAGGCACACGCACTGTCGGCTATCTGGTCGTCGACAGGGACATGCCTCAGGTCCTCGCTCCGTTGCAACGCGTCCGTTTCGAGGCCTTCAAGACTTCAACTGTCTCCATCGCGCTGAGCGGTGCGGCGACAATCATTCTGCTGACCTTCTTCCTGATACGCCTGCTGTCCTTGCGCCGCAGCGTCGTCCGACTCAAGACCAACCTGGACACGCGCGTGCCACGCGGTGGAGGGGAGCTGGGAGAGATCTCACGCGCTGTCGCCGATCTCGCACACTCACTCAAGCGGAGTATCGAAGAAGCGAAGCAGACTGAGGCCCTTAAGACGCTCGGCATCTTTACAACCGGTATCGCCCATGAGGTACGCAACCCGCTTACAAGCATCAAGGGATATGCAGGTCTTCTGGAGAAGAAGCTGCAGGGGCGTCCCGAAGCCAAGTACATTGTCCCCATCCGCAGCGAAGCTGACCGTCTCGAACTGCTGGTCAAAGACCTCCTCACCTTCGGGCGCCCTGCCCCGCCTCAGCCGGTCGAGTTTGACCTGCGCGGATTCTTCGAATCGATGGGGGAGCTCATGGCGCAGCAATTCGAGGACAGCCATGCGAAGCTCGACCTCCAGGTGCCACAGGTCATGGTCACCTGGGATGCGCGCCAGACCGAGCAGATGTTCATGAACCTGCTGCAGAACGCCATACAGTCGATGCAGGACCAGAGCGGCGGCATCGTTACCGTCACCGCAAGGATCGAAGCGGATCGTGTCATTGTCGAGGTACGCGATGTTGGTACCGGTATCAGGAGTGAGGACAGGCCCAAGATGTTCACCCCATTCTTCACAACCAAGGAACACGGCACAGGCCTTGGCCTTCCCATTTCCCAGAAGATCGCGTCCTTTCACAATGGGGTCATCACCTATGAGAGTACGGAGGGGGCAGGCGCAACGTTCACTGTCAACCTGCAGCGAATCATCAATCCCGATGTTTGACTCGGACTTCGAAGCCGATAGACTGTGCAATTGCCTATGAAAACCCAAAGCAAGCTCATTCTAGTTGTGGACGATGAGGAAAACATACGCGAACTGCTTCGCGAGTCTCTTGAGGACGAGGGCTATCGCGTCAACGTCGCCAAGAACGGCCAGGAAGCAGTCGAGAAGGTCAGAGCCATGAACCCGGACACCGTCCTCATGGACGTCAAGATGCCCATCATGAGTGGCATGGATGCTTTTCTCAAGATCAAGGAATCCCAGCCCGATCTCCCTGTCATTTTCCTGACGGCGTTCGGCTCGTCGGATGTCGCCATTTCCGCCATGAAGTCCGGCGCCTATGACTATCTGACCAAACCGTTCGACATCGATGAGGTCAAGATCAAGGTGAAGAGGGCT
>JAPLGK010000158.1 GCA_026390195.1 Caldisericota bacterium | reverse complement strand
GTCTTGGTGGCGACGCCGCTGACGCCGCTGATACTGACGTGTGCACCCTTGGCGCCGTTGAGGAACTCGAAGTTGACGTAGAAAGGCTCCTTGTTGCGCATGATGCCGACAGGAACGCGCTGCTTCATGACGTCGAAGCTGAGCGCCTTGTCCAGGTCGGCGCCGGTGGCGCGGTAGACGAAGTCGGCCGGGTGCGGGGCGACAAAGACCTCGGGTTCCAGCTTGGTGACCTGCACCTTGCCCACGTAGGCGACACCCGCGGGCATGATGCCCTGGCGCACGATGGTGGTGTCGCTGTCGAACTGGATGCCCTCGTGGTACTGCTGGACCTCGATGACGGTGCCGTAGAAGGTGACGGCCTCGACGCCGGCATACCCCTCGACCGCCGACCGCACGAAGACGACGTCGTCCAGCTCCAGGTAGTTGTGCTGGTCGACGAGGACATAGAACTCCAGGGACGATGCGGTCTTGGTGCCCAGGACGAATCCGATTGGTGCTGCTTCAGCCATGCCAGCTCCTTTTGCTGTGTCAATCAATCCAAGGCAGTATAGCGCAAAAGGGCGCAGAGTGTCAGCGCGGAGAGCATTGTCTCAAGTGCTGCAAGCTGGGCATGGGTTCCCTCCTTCGCCGAAGACACCCCTCAGAAGCGCCCCTCACAAGCGCCCCTCGCATTGGACTAACACGCTCGGGGGCATGGGAAGAAAGTGCTCGGGGGCCTTGAACAAAAGGGCTCGGGAGAAGCACCCCTCGTATTAGACCAACATACTCGGGGGGGGGAACGGCGGATGGAGATGCAGTGTTCTTGTCGGTGGTGCTACCTTCTGGGCACCTACTTGTCGAGGATGCCGAGAATCACCGTAAGAGCAGCCAGCCCAAAGACGATGGCCGCATCGATACGATGCGATTTCCGCAGGCCGGCCTTCTTTGTCGGCACTGCTTTCAGGTACAGCAATCCTCCGACTGGTGTCAGGGTCACGAACACGCTCGCCAGAAGGGCACTGTAGAAGTGCATCAGGTCGGGCTCGAGGGCCCCAGTCACAACTAGCCAGGCAACGCCAAGCAGGACGATGGCCACGCCGATACCTGCCACCGCTTTATGGATACTCAGTTTCTTGCCACCCTTGTCTGTCTTGCCAATGAATGCTGCAGCAAGCAGGGCAACAATGCCCAGAAGCATCGGTATAAAGTGCAAGAGATCGCTCTGTTCCATGGGAACCTCCTGGATCAAGATGAAGTGTCTCAGTATGCCGTATTCCAATGTGCTTACAAGAGGAGCGTACTCGACAGGAAGGCCGGTCTTCTGGCACTCATGAATGAGTCTTCAGGAGCCTTTTGCAATGGGTTCCCGCCTGTGCCGAAGACACCCCTCGCCTTGAACAAAAGGGCTCGGGGGGGGGGAACGACGGACAGAGATGCAGTACTCCAGCTACAACACGATCTCCAGCTGGCGGAAGCTGTCCTCCAAGTGCATGAGTCGGACGTACCGGCGCAAGGGCACCTTGTGCAACTCCATCAGGTCCATGTCATCCAGCAGGCTGCGCATCCTGTCCTCACTGAGTTCGCGTGTCCTCCGGTACCGGAGGTAGACAAGGTCACACAGCGCTTTCTCCGGCTCGGCCATGTCATATGATTCGCGCCTGTGGTATCCGGTGAACCACGCGGGCTGCAGGTGATGGTACTCAAACCGCGTGTTCATGGCATCGACGATGCCGGTCGAACCTGTCGTGACGAGTGTCGCGGTGAACGGGGACTGACTGAGAATGCCCTGGTGGGCGAGCGCCGATTCCATGCTGATGTAAGCTGGCGATCTCAGGGCCATGGCCAGCTCTTCTGGGGTCGGCGGGTTGTACGGGTTGAGGTACAGCCCCTTTGAGGCCCGACTCAGCATCCCCCGTGAGACGAGGCGGCTCAGCTCGACGCGGACGCTGGGCATGTCCCTGTTGAGTAGTGTCGCGAAGTCCACCGTGCGGAAGAGCTTCTTTTGCTTGTAGGTGCTCAGCAGCTCCAGGTAGTCGCGAGTGCTCATGACGCTCCAGTCAGCTGGTTCAGGAGAGTATTCATCATTGCGGCAACGCTGGCGTTGACGTCCGGAAACGCAGGCGTCATGGCGTCGTACAGCCGGGCAGGAAGGAAGAGTCTCATCTCGGCCTCGAGCGCCGCGAGTCCGACGGTTTCGATTCTTGTCTTGCTGTGCTCGACCCTGCTGGTCAGATCCATCAGAGTCGTTCCATAGTCGGCTGCCTTGGCGGCAACGGCTCCTGCTTCCGGCGCTGCAACGTGATGTTCGTGTGTGAGAAACCAGGCATCCCAGATATCCCGGCCCTTCATGTATGAGCGAAGTGCAAGAGCCACCAGCTTGTCCACAAGGATCTCGGATTCGTCTTCGACGACGGTCGCGAAATCGATAGTATCGGAACGCATGACTCGCGGAAGCGGTGACCGGCTGGAGACACCTGACAACTCTAGGTTGATGACAAGCCCGCCGACCGGCGCTTGCAGCTCAAGTCGGCACCGATAACGCGCGAACATGGATTCCATCTTCTGCTCTCTGAGACCAGGGCGGTCAGCGAATGGGACTTCGCGGCGCATGAACGATGGCAGACCCTCCAGCAACCCGGGCAGGTTCAGGCCTGCGATCGTCCTCTCGGGTCGGAGGACGAAGTCGAGGTCCTTGGAGAACCGCGTTCCGCCATACACTAGCCGGATGGCCGTACCTCCCTGGAAGACGCCGTGAACGAAGAACCCCTGTTCGCTCAGGTATCGCAAGATGAGGCGCTGCAACTCCTCCCGGATGACCCGGTCGAGAGGGAGAGCGTTCGCACTACTGTATGCAACGAGCTCTGCGTAACTTCTCACGTCAACCTCCATTGCCGATTATTAACAATAGTGTTAACAATAGACAATGGATGTCAAGGGCGCAAGGGAGTTGGCTGGGCGGCGATGCTCAGGTCGGGGGCGTTTCTTCTTGCAAACCAGGTGGTCTCAGGGCTACGGCCGCGTTTGACAATGGTGAGGCGACCCCGTATGCTGGTAGCTGGGCAAGAGAGAACAGACCTGAGACGCAGGTCGGAGAGGAGTCCAGCGGTACGATGTTGAACCTGAAATGGCAGCACCCCAGCGGTTTCCGCGCGTTCCTGCTTGTGTGGTCTGGGCAGGTTCTGTCGATGGTCGGTTCGGCCATGACAGCGTTTGCGCTCAGCATCTGGGCCTACCAGAAGACCGGCCTCGCCACATCTCTCGCCTTGGTCGACTTCTTCTTCCTCGGGGCAACCATCGTTGCGACCCCTCTCGCGGGCGTCTATGTTGACCGATGGAACCGCAAGCTGACGATGATGCTGTCGGACCTCCTGGCGGTCACAGCTACCATCGTCGCACTGGTGCTATATCTGTCGGGGCATCTCCAGATCTGGCACCTGTATGTGGCCGCCTCGGTGCAGGGCATCGGGTCGGCGTTCCAGTGGACAGCCTACTCAGCCGCCATCTCGCAGATGATGCCCAAGGAGCACTATGCGCGTGCCAGTGGCCTGATGTCGCTGGCAGATTTCGGGTCGATCATCGTCGCCCCGGTCCTGGCGGGTTTGCTCATCCGTTTCATCCACGTCGGGGGCATCATGACCATTGACATCATCACGTTCGGCGTCGCGGTCCTGGCCCTGCTGGTCGTGGAGATTCCACGCCACGTCCCGGACGTGTCGGCCCAGGAGTCCATGTGGAGGCAGATGACCTTTGGGTTCAGGTTCATCCGCGAGCGTGGTCCCCTGCTGTCCCTTCTCAGCGTGTTCGCGGTCTCCAACTTCATGATTTCGCTGTCCAACCCGTTGTTCACACCGATGATCCTGGCCCGCACGGGCCAGGATGCCGCCGCACTTGGGTTCGTCCAGTCAGCAGTGGGTATCGGCGGTGCGCTGGGAGGGTTCCTGCTCGGTGTGTGGGGTGGTCCGAAGAACAAAGTGCGCGGCATCCTGCTAGGCGACCCCCTGAGCTTCATAGTGCTGGGCTCGTGTGTCTTCTTTGGGCGCGGTCCGGTCGTCTGGGCTGCCGGCTTCCTGGTGTCCGCATGTGTCGGGTCGATGGTGAACGGTCTCTCCCAGTCGATCTGGCAGGCCAAAGTGCCCCCGGGATTGCAGGGGCGGGTGTTCTCGGCGAGGCGCATGATCGCCTGGATCGTCATGCCTGTCGCCACACTGCTGGCCGGTCCCCTGGCAGACAAGGTGCTCGAACCGGCGATGCGTCCGGGCGGATTTCTGGTGCCGGTCTTCGCACGAGTAACAGGGACCGGCGCCGGAGCCGGCATGGCTGTACTGTTCCTCCTGAGCGCCACGGCTGCTTCGGCGGTCACACTGGCGGGATTCCTCATGCCTCGCCTGCGGAATCTTGAGAAGCTGCTGCCAGACCACGACGTAGTACTGGCATCAATCACTGGAGCCGAGGTCGCCGCGGAACAGGCGATGTGTGACGAGTGACGTGTGTGCCCTCAACGGGCGCCGGTGAGAGGAGTCGAAATGAGCCGGAAACTGTTCTTGTTCGAGTGGAACGAAGACGCCGCCGAAGCCCGTGCCGAGCTTCTGAGAATTGACGGCTGGGAGGTCCAGACAGAGTCGCAGGACGGCGACCGTGGTGTGAGGCGTGTTGCGGAATGGGCACCCGACGTCGTGGTTCTGGACCTGTTCCTCAAGGCATCACGTTCGCGTGAGACGGCCGCTGCCCTCCAGTCCCGGAGCGTCACGAGGGATATCCCCATTGTTGTTGTCGATGGGTCTCCCAATGTGGCTGAGAAGACCATCGCACGCGTGAAGTCCGCCGTGGCAACGTCGTCGTTCGAGCTGGCCTCGGTCCTCGACGAACTGGTGCCGGAGGAGGGATAAGCGGAAGGGGAACTAGTCCTGAAGCGTTCTTCGGAGTTTCGGGCCTTCCTGAACCTTGTGTGCTCTACACCAGCTTCTTGGACCAGAGCCCATGGACGTTGCAGTAGGCCCTTACCTCAGTCAAGTCGTCAACGCTGTGGCCGAAATGCATTTCGGGCTTGTCTCCCGGATGCAGCGGTATTCTCACGACCTTGCCGTCTTTCATGAATACTTCGATCCACTCGATGTAGTGTTTCTCTTCCATCGGGTGTGGAACAGAGCCAACTCTGATCGTCGCCCCATGCTCTGCTCTTTCAACAACCGGCAGGTGCTTCTCGTTTCCTGCATCAGTGGATTTTTCGACCATCTTTGTCATTGGCTGCCCGCAGCAAACAAGCGTGCCCCCTCCCTCGCTGGTCACTTCAACGACGTTGCCGCAGATTTCGCACTTGTAGAGCTCATACTTCTGTGCCATTCCGTTACCTCCTTGTCTCGCCACAAATTGCCGGATGGCTCAAGGCCATCTCTTCGCATTGTATCACCGTTGTCCGTCACCTTATCTGCCTTTGTGTGAAGTACCAATGGGTCACAGGGGCGTGTATGCCGCCGTTTGGCTACGTCGCGCCCGCCAGGCCGAACGCGGCGTGAACAGCGCGCACGGCCCGCTGAGCCTCTTTCTCGGTGATGAGGACCGAGATGTTGACTTCGCTGGAGCCTTGGGCGATCATGAGCAGGTTGATGCTCTCGGACGCCAGGCAGGTGAATAGACGGGCGGCGACGCCGGGTGTGCCGCGCATGCCGTCCCCTACGATGGCGACGACGGCGACATGCGGCATGGCGGTGATGTCCCGGATGACCGTGCTGCCGGCAAATTCCTTGCGCAGGAGCCGCGTCGCGCGCTCGGCGTCAGTCTGGGTCATGACCAGCGAGACATTGGCCATCGATGAGCTCTGCGAGATCATCAAGACGGGGAGCTGAGCAGCTGCAAGGAGGCTGAAGACTCTGCTGACGACGTCCGACGTGCCGACCATTGCTGCGCCACCGATCGTTAGCGCCGTGAGCTTTCGGATCGAGGTCACCGCCTTGACGGGACCGGCTTCGGGCGCGTCCGCGCACACGATGGTACCGGGAGACGCCGGCAGGAAGGCGCTTCGGATGCGGATGGGGATGCCGGCTTCCTGGACGGGCGCGACCGTCATTGGATGGATGACCTTGGCACCAAACCAGGCCAGTTCCATGACCTCGCGATACGAGAGGGCCGGCACACGGATGGCGTCCGGCACAAGCTTTGGGTCAGCGGTCATGACGCCGTCGACTTCTTTCCAGATCCACACCTCGTCGGCCGGCAGGCATGCGCCCAGGATGGTGGCAGTGTAGTCCGAACCGCCTCTGCCGAGCGTCGTGATGACGCCTTCCTCGTTGGCTCCGACAAACCCGGTGACGACCGGGGTGAGTCCACGGTCCAGCAAAGGAGTCAGGGCACGTGGAACGGTTCTCCGGGCGACGTCCAGCAGGGGTGCGGCGCCACCGAAGGTGTCGTCGGTCACGATCCCCGCCTCGCCGCCGGTCAGCGATCTGGAGGTCAAGCCCGCTGCACGGAGGGCCGCGGACATGATGGGGGCCGAGCAGCGTTCGCCAAACGAGACGATGAGATCGCGCGAACGAGGCGTGAGTTCGTGCAGCATGGCGACACCCGCCAGTGCCTGCCTGAGCGACACGAACAATGCATGTTCTTCGTCCACGACCGGCTGGACGGCCATGGCAGGGGACGAGCTGAAGACCGTCTGGACCGCGTCCTCGTGCCGTTGCTCGAGGAGGTCCACTGCTTGAGCGACCTCGTCGCCATGCCCCTGGCGTGCCCGGTCGGCCAAGTCCAGGAGTCCGTCGGTGACGCCGGCCATGGCGGAAACCACGACCACTGCACGGGTATTCTTGTGTGCCGCGTGCACGACCAACTGAGCCGAGTGCATGATGGCTAGGGCGTCTTGCACCAGGACGCCGCCGAACTTCATCACGACAGTGTTCACAGGAACCCCTTCGCCGCCAGCAGTTCGGCGGTCAGGACGGCATTGCCTGCTGCGCCACGGATAGTGTTGTGGGACAGGACGGAGTACTTGATCCCCGTTGCGAATGCGGGATCACTGCGGACGCGTCCGACGACTGCGGCCATGCCGCGAGCTCGTGCCGGTTCGCCTGCCAAGCGGTCGAGGCGCGGCTGAGGACGGTCAGACTCGGAGCGCACGATGATGGGGTGGTCAGGAGCCGTGGGGAGGTGCAGGCGCTGGGGTTCTCCCTGAAAGCTGCGCATCACGCTCTCGACCTCTTCGGGGGATGCCGGACGGTCGAGTTCCACCAAGACGGACTCGGTGTGCCCCTCCAGCACCGCGACCCGGTTGCATGAGGCGCTGACGGGGATGTCAGCCGGCTGGAAGGCCCCTTCGAGCCAGGAGCCGAGCATCTTCCGGGTCTCACGCTCCATCTTCTCCTCTTCGCCGTTGATGTAGGGGATGAGGTTGTCGACGATGGCCATCGAAGGCACCCCGGCATATCCGGCGCCCGACAGGGCCTGCATCGTCACGACAACGACCCGTCGAATACCGAACGCCAGCTGGAGAGGCTTGAGCGACAGGACCAGCCCCGCACTACTGCAGTTGGGGCCGGTGACGATGAATCCCTGCTTGCTCCCCTTGCGCTGGAGGGACAATGCCTCCAGATGGTCGGCGTTGACCTCGGGGACGATCAGCGGAACGTCTGCGTCCATGCGGTGTGATGCTGAATCCGTGACGACCGCCATGCCTGCGTCCGCAAGCGACCGCTCGACGGGACCGGCCACGTCGCTGGGCAGTGCAGAGAAGACGAGTGTCGCGCCGGTTGCGGCGATGGCCTCGGCGGTACAAGGGAGGACGGTCATACTGCGTGCGCGGGCCGGGATGTCTCCCTGGATGTACCAGCGTGCGACGTCTCCGTACTGCTTGCCAGCCGACCGTTCACTGGCGGCGACGCCGACCAGCTCGAACCAGGGGTGGTCCGACAGCATCGCGACGTGGACCTGACCGACCATTCCTGTTGCTCCACACACGACTGCTTTCGTTCGTTCCATTGTCATCCTCTCTTGTACGGATCCCCCAGGGCTTGCGCGACCGAGTAGTTGAAAGGTAGCGTAGCGGAGCGGACGTTTCTGTCAAGCGCAGATTGTTACACTTCGGGACGGTTCCAAAGTGTAACAATCTCAAAGAAATGCGTTCAGGAGGGGCACGCCTAGGCTCTACAACAAGTCAGGCATTCCCCCTGCTTCCTGGCTTCACCCAGGGGATGCCCTGCTTGCAGAGTGGGCAGTCGCCTGCGGGCCAGCTCTCGATGGTAAGGCGAACGGCACTCCAGACGGGGGACTGGATGAACTCGGCGCTACGGTTGACGATGCACGCGATGCCGACGACCTCGCCGCCGCAGTCACGGATGACCTTCGTGGTCTCCTCCGAAGACTTGCCGGTTGTGAGGACGTCTTCGCTGATGATGCAGCGCGTGCCTTCGGCGATGACGAACCCACGGCGCAGGGACATAATACCATTCTCACGTTCCACGAAGATGCCGGGTTTACCCAACTGGCGTGCCAGCTCATACGCAACGATGATGCCGCCCATGGCGGGCCCCACGATGAGGTCGAAGGGTACGGGGCGGAACTGTTCGGCCGCGACTGCCAGAACGCGGGCCGCGCGGTCGGGGTACTGCAGGAGCCTCGCGCACTGGACGTAGCGGTCGCTGTGCCTGCCGGACGAGAGCAGGAAATGCCCTTGGAGCAGGGCTCCGGTTTCCTTGAGTTCGTTCAGAACCAGTTCGTCAGTTGTCATGGTATCCTCCTGAGAATGTTACAGTTTGGAACCGTCCCGAGAATGTTACAGACGGTTGAGAGACTGGTCAGGTGCTCGTTTGCGCAGTAGCGTTCCAGGCCGTCGATGATGTCCAACATGGTGGTTGGCTTGATGAAGGTTGCGGTGCCGACCTGCACCGCGGTCGCGCCCGCCATGATGAACTCGAGGGCGTCCTGCCAGGTGGCGATGCCACCGATGCCGACGACGGGGATGTGGACGGCGCGGGCCACTTCCCAGACCATGCGCAGGGCGATGGGCTTGATGCATGGACCGGACAGGCCAGCGGTCACGTTGTCGAAGACGGCCTTGCGGGTGTGGATATCGACTGCCAGGGCCTTGAATGTGTTGACCAGCGAAACGGCATCAGCTCCCTCTTGTTCGCAAGCGATCGCCATCGCCGCGATGTCCTCGGCGTTGGGAGACAGTTTGACCATGAGCGGCTTGGTGCACACGCGGCGAACCGCCGCGACGACGCCCGCTGCTACGTCGCTGTCGATACCGAAGGCCATGCCGCCCTCGTGCACGTTGGGGCAGCTGATGTTGAGTTCCACGATGTCGACACCTTCGGCACCCGAGACCAGCCGGATGCCTTCGACGTATTCCTCCAGGTCGCCGCCGCCGACGTTGGCAATGATGGCCGTGTCCAGCGTGCGCATGCGCGGCAGTTCGCGCTCGAGAAAGACGGGGATGCCCGGATTCTGGAGCCCCACCGAGTTCATCATGCCGGCGGGCGTCTCCCAGACGCGCAGACCAGGGTTGCCCTCGCGCGGGTGCAGGGTGAGGCCCTTGGTGCAGATACCACCCAGCTTGCCCACGTCGAAAAAGTCATCGTACTCGGCACCAAAGCCAAACGTGCCGGACGCCGCGATGACGGGGTTCTTGAGCGTGACGCCACACAGCGTGGTTTCAAGCATGCCAGATCACCTCCGCTGCGTCAAACACCGGACCGTCGGCGCAGACGCGCTGGTTGCCCTGGACCGTCGGACATGGACAGACCAGACAGGCGCCGATGCCGCACGCCATGCGCGCTTCAAGCGAAGCCTGGCAGGGGACACCGGCTCCAGCGCACAGTTGGGCCACGCGCGCCATCATGGGCATGGGCCCGCATGTTACGACCGTGTCAAATGCGGGCGGGTCGAAGATCTCCGTGCAGAATCCCCTGGTGCCGTCACTCCCGTCTTCCGTGGCGACCCGTACGTCTACGCCGAGAGTCAGGAGTTCGGCAACCGCGTAGGGGGTGCTCTCGAAACCGGCGATCACGGTCACGTCACGGACAGGTAGCATGCATGCAAGGCAGAACGTGGGCGCAATGCCGATGCCACCGGTCACGATGGCGATCCTGCCGCGCAACTCCCCGATGCGGAAGCCGTGTCCGAGCGGTCCAGTCAGAGTTACCTCGCCTCCTTCCTCGAGACGCGCCAGCAGTTCGGTTCCCCTGCCGCACACCTGGTAGAGGAAGCTGACGGTGTCCTCGTTCATCTTGTGGATGCTGATGGGACGCGCGAGCAGTGGTTCACGATCCCAGGAGCGCACCATGTAGAATTGACCGGGAGTGCCGCCAGTTGTCGTTGCGACAGTCAGACGGTAAACGTCCTCGGTCAGGCGTTCCTGCGCAAGGACCGTCGCTCCTTCAACGCAGGCAGGCGATGGGCTCGTCATGCCCGCAACGCACCCACGGCCGCGCGGATATCATCCCGCATGCGTTCCGCTTCGGCCCCCGCACAGGCGTCGAAGTGCGCAGCGCCGTCTTCCTGTTTCTTCCACGCCAGCAGGATGCCGCGACTGGAGTTGACGATGCCGCCATTGCCGTTTGTGAGGTGCAGCGCGACGTCGGCAGCCGTGCCACCCTGGGCGCCGTAGCCGGGGACGAGAAAGAAGACGCTGCTCAGCTGCTGCCTTAGCGCCTGTGCCTCCTCCACGTGGGTGCAGCCGACAATGCCTCCGACACTGCTGTAGCCACAGGTGCCGATGTAAGGCGCCCCAAGCTCGGCGACACGCCGGCCGACCTCGATGTAGACGCGGGCGCCGGACTTCTGCTCGAGATACTGGATGTCGACGGCCCCCGGATTGCTGGAGCGGATGAGGACAAAGAGGCCCTTTTCATGGTCCTGGACCCAGGGCAGCCAAGGTTCGATACTGTCCATGCCCATGTAGGGCGAGAGGGTTACGTAGTCGGCCTCGAACTCGCCCTTGAAGTGTGCCTTGGCATACATCTGGGCGGTGGCGGCGATGTCGCCGCGCTTGATGTCCGCGACAGCGATGCAGCCCTTGCTGCGGATGTATTGCAGTGTCCTGGCGTAGGCGTGCAGCCCCTCCAGCCCCAGTGTCTCGTAGTAGGCGATCTGCAACTTGAAGCATGCGCAGCTTGGTGCCGTGGCGTCCACGATACGCCGGTTGAACTGGAACAGGGCCTCGCCGGGACCCGCGAACTCTGCGCGGAACTCCTGCGGCAGGTACTCCATGGCGGTATCCAGGCCCACGCAGACGGGGCCGCGCGTCGCCACGGCATCAAACAGCTTGTCGACGATCATTGGCGTTCCTCCTGGTTTGATATCGTATCATCATAGACGATCCTTCCTGCCTTGATGGTCATGACTACGCGGCCGACCAGCGTCTGGCCCTCGAATGGGGTGTTGCGCCCCTTGCTGGCGAATGCCGTGGCGTCGACGGTCCACGGCGTGTGGAGGTCGACGAGTACGAGGTCGCCGTCATAGCCGGGGGCGATGCAGCCTTTGTTCAGTCCCAGGATGCGTGCCGGATTCCTGCTCATGAGTTCAGTAAGCCGTGCGAGCGAGATGTGTCCTGGGTGGACCAGCGTCGTGTAGCAGACGCCGAAAGCGGTCTCCAGGCCCACCATCCCTGGAGCGCCGGCGGTTTTGTCATCCGCTGTGTGGGGTGCGTGGTCGGTGGCGATGGCATCGACCCACCCTTGTTCCAGGGCACGAATGAGGAAGTCCACATCCTGCTGCGTCCGCAACGGGGGGTTGACGCGGTACCTGGTTGCGCTGGTCAGTGCCAGGTGGTGCGGCGTGACTTCACATGTGACCGCCTGCCCCCGTTCTTTGGCTGCGATGACGGCGCGCATGGAGCCCTCGGTGCTGACGTGCGCGATATGCAGACGACAACCTGCCACGCGCGCCAGCTCGATGTTGCGCTGTGTCATCAGGTCCTCGGCCAGACGATAGTCGGTGCCCGAGAGGTTCATGTCTTCGCAGTGACACATGACCGTCAGGCCCAGCCTTGCGGCGGTCGTCATCGCCTGCAGCATGACGTGGGCGTCCATGACGTCGTGTCCGTCATCGCTGATGATGCGTACTGCGTCTCCCAGCGATTCGAGGTGGTCGACTGTCACGCCGTCCATGTTCTTCGTGATGGACGCGCACTGGTGCACGTCGACGAGGCCGATGGAGGCCGCACGGTCCAGTACGTCCTGCACCTGCAGGCTGCTGCTGATGACAGGCTTCGTGTTGGCCATGAGGTTGACGGCTGCATAGCCACCACGCACGGCTGCACGGCTTCCGCTTACCAGGTCTTCCTTGTGCGTCAGCCCGGGGTCCCTGAAGTGAGCGTGCAGGTCGCAAAAAGCGGGCAGGCACGTAAGCC
>JAPLGK010000145.1 GCA_026390195.1 Caldisericota bacterium | reverse complement strand
ACCGATAATCTTCGACTTCTCTTCGGCTGTAAGCATGTTGTACCTCCAAGGTGTCCCAGGACCCAGTCTCACGTCCAGCCGGAACGAGGGACCGAGTGCGGGAGAAATGTACTAGAATTGTACCAGAAACACAGGACAAGTAAAGCAGAACCGGTCGGCACAAGACTTCACTATGTCATTCCCTGTCAGTCGCCGACCTGTCCAAGGATGACACGCGCCCTGAGCACGTCACGCGAAATCTGTTTCACGAGCGCGGCCGGCGAGGCAAAACGCACCTCCTCGCGAAGGCGGGCCGCAAACTGTACAGACACCAGATGGCCATATACTTGCCGGTCAAAGTCGAGCAGATGTACTTCGACGGTTCGCCTCGATGTGGCAACAATCGTCGGGCGGACGCCGATGTTGCACACCACATTCACAATCACCCCATCCACGACGGCTCGCACCGCATACACACCATTGCCGGGAAGCAATTTCGCGGGATCGGGGATCTCGACATTTGCTGTTGGGAAACCAAGGCGCCCTCCCATATGGCTTCCAGTGACGATGACTCCCTCAATGGAGTAGGAACGCCCGAGGAGCCTTGCTGCGCGTTCCACGTCGCCCTCCACGATAGTCGTGCGGATAATGGAGCTGGAACACGTTTCCCCGTCGACCATCACGGGAGCGACGATGATGAGCCTGCGCCCTGCGTTGTCGAGCATCCGGGACATCGTCTCCGCGTCGCCGGCGCGCCCCTTGCCGAAATGGAAGTCCCGACCTACAACGACAACCCATGCATTCAGGCGGCCGATAAGGATCTCACTTACGAAGGCCTCAGCAGACAGTCCCTGGAAACGAGCCGAGAAATCCTCGAGGACGATAGAGTCAACCCCGGTCTTCCCAGCACATTCAACACGCTCACTGTTTGTCGTCAGGAGACCCTGGATACCCCGAGTCGCCAGTTTGGGGTTTCGTCGGAAGGTATAGATGACAGTGGCAAGAGACGCCTTGTGGCCACAATCGACAAGTTCCCGGACAATCCGCTGGTGACCGACATGAAAACCATCGAAGGCCCCTACGGCGACCGCGGAGGCGATCCCTGGAAACTCGGAAGACGACAGATAGACGCTGCTCACTCGTTGAACACTTTCAACGGCCACGCCTTCCCGGCTCTGACCGCCGCCACACCGCCCAGTCGACCATCGGGACGTTTCACCATCGCGGTCGTTCCCTCCCCCATGTCGCAGTCCATGGGAAGCCCATGGCTGAATGCGCTCCACTGCACATCGTCAAGAGCAATGCGCGGCAGTGTCGCCAGAAGACCCACCTCTGTCTCGCCCCACGTGAGAAACGACAGGTCGCCGCCCTGTACCCTGCGCCGTAGCGTTGCCAGTGACAGTGTGTCGCTGACGCCAAATCCGTGGGCTCCTGTACGCAGGAGTCGCCCCATGCACCCACCGCATCCCAGGACAGCTCCCACATCCCGGCAGAACCCTCTCACATAGAAGCCCGGGGTGACTGTCATGCGAAAGACGATACGACAAAGGTCAGTGTCCTGCCGCTCCTGAAGCACAATCAAATGCCGCACAGCCACTGGGGCCGGAGCAAAATCGATAAGGCGGCCCTGGCCTCGCATTGCCCTGTATCCTCGTACGCCACCCTGCTGCTTGGCTGAAACGTGGGGGGGGACCTGCTCCGTTTGTGCCGTCACGTCCTTGATAGCCTTCTCCACGGCCGCATCCTCGAGACCTGCGGCTCCTCTGCGCTCGATGACTTCCCCGTCCATGTCGTCGGTAATCGTGGTGATCCCCAGAACGAGCTCGCCCACGTACTCCTTTTCGCTCGGCGGAAGGAAGGAGATGAGCTTCGTTGCAGAGCCAATGGCAATAGGAAGCACTCCCATGGCCGGAACATCCAGTGTGCCCAGAAAACCGGCCTTGTCCGCACTCAGAATCCCCTTGACGACGCACAGCGCCCCAGCGCTGCTCAAGCCCCTGGGCTTGAACAGCGCAAAGAAGCCTTCGGGATGTGAGCTACTCACGGACCGGACATCAAGTCGAAAGAGAGCGTCGTGCTCCAGGTCGGACTCACCACATCTACTATGCGTCCGCTACGGTCCCTTCTGCACATTGGCATCAACGGAAGACGGCGTCACCGTTGCAGAGACGACTCCCTGCATCAGCCCCTCCACTGAGACCGCGTAGCTGCCATCGGAGAGCGGAGGCTGGCTGACGTCGACATAGGCCTTGATCTGGGAAGACTTGAGAGCCATGACGACGGAGTTGGTCCCGCTGATGAGGACCGATACAGATGTCGTACCAAGGGACACCGTCCAGCCCAGCCCAGCCCCTCGAACCTCGATCGGCACGTCCGGGATGGCAAGAACGACAACCTGCTCGATGACGACACGGCACGACACGGCCTTGCTCCCGCCCACAAGCGAGACTCCCGGCGGAAGGATCAGGTCAACTTGCTTCGTGAGAGTTCCCGACTCGCCCGAGACATCAAGTGCAATCGTCGAAACCGCCTGAACCTGGCTCAGCACCCCTGCGGTTCCCGTAACCATGGCGATTGCCGGGGTGCACGAGCCGCTCGCCACGGCGTACCCGCTCATAGGATGCCCGATGACAGTCGGAATGACTGGCACCGTCTTCAGGGTTGCAGCATCAAGAATCGGCAGAATGGCAACTGCCGACCGCGGAGACAACAGCACGCCCCCAACGACGTTACCCCTGGCATCATACGCAACGACGTCCCCGGCAACCGTGAGATTGCCGCCTACGGCCGTTCCCAGTTTGTCCAGTGCAACGACCAGCGCTGCCTCCTTCACTTGGCTCACGAGCGAACCGGGCCCCGACACCTCGATGGACTCCGGCTCAACGCGCAGGGTCCCGAGGACCAGACTCAGGGGCAGCGTGCCGCTCACCTCCGCGTGGACAGGGACGGTGGTGGTCTCCAGACGCTCGAGCTGCACATTGACTTCCTTGGGAGCAACGGTCTCCACTGTCACTCCGGTAAGCCCAACGACCTGAGCCTGGACCGATGCAATGAACGAACCCTCGCTTCTTCCCCGAAAGTCGACGGTAGGCGTCACATAGTCGCTCGTGACGTTCCACAGCGTATTCATGGGACCACGCAGCGTCACGGTTACTGTAGGGAGCGTCCCTGCCAGGACGTACCCCTGAGGTACGTTCACGGCCATCAACTGCGCCTCGACGGATTTCGTCGTGTCAGGACCCCGGATCCCGACAACGTAGACCCAGAGCAGAACGGCCAAGAGCACAGAGATGATCTTGGAGTTGAACAACATGGCACCGATATTACGCCTGGCCATCTCCACCTCCCTGCTGTCCGTTCGACTTCCGTCTACGGAAGAATCCAGCCAAGCTGAACCTGTGTTCAATGGCTATGGGCTTCGTCATGACCAGCAACATTCCTCTGAGCTCAAGTGGGCTCAGATAGCGTGTCAACTTGCTGCGTACTGCAAGAGAAATGACCCCTGTCTGCTCGGATACGACAACAACAATAGAATCGGTCTCCTCCGTAATGCCAATGGCAGCACGGTGCCTGGTTCCGAGTCCTCGCTCCAGGTCTGCGCTCGCAGTCAATGGAAACAGGCATCTCGCGGCAACGATTCGGTTGTTTGCTACGATGACGCCGCCATCATGGAGCGCGTTGTTGGGGTAGAAAAGGGAGGACAGTGTTTCGGCTCTCACCAGAGCGTCGAGCCGGACTCCGGTCTCGACATAGTCTTCAAGACCCGTTTGTCTCTGCAGGCAGATGAGCGCCCCGATCCGGTTCATCGACAGGTACTTGACGCTCTTCACAACCTCGTCAACGGACTCTTCCCAATCGTGAACGTCCATGAACTGAGTGCGCGTGTCGGATGATACCAGCTTGCTGCTGCCGAGTCGACCGAGCATCCGCCGCAGTTCAGGCTGGAAGACCATCACAAGCAGTAGGGGAAGGAAAGACGTCGAGAAACTGCGCAACCAGCTGAACACGCTGTTGAGAGCCAGCAGCCCGACCTTGAGGCTGAGCCACTCAACTCCGAACACGAGCAGATAGTAGATCACTAGACCCTGAGCCAGCTGCAGGGCACGCGTGTTCGAGATGAGTCTCAAGACGGCATAGAAGAGAAGGGATGTCAGGGCCACATCGATGGCGATGGAAATGCCTCGTCCTGGCGTAAGATTCACGAACAGGTCAACAAAAAACCTCTGCGGGAAAACCATATCACCTCTCAGCAATAGCGATCATGCGCTTGGACTCGGGTCCAAACCGTGATCCATCATAGTCACCGCACCAGCGTTCCGGCCTCAGCCCCGCTGCTTCAAGCAGCGTTGCCAGCTCAGGCACAGTATACATATGCAGCACGCGACGGTACTCACAACGCTCTCCCCCGCTCAGTACGACGCGTCTCGTGGAGACAGTGCCGTCCGTCGCGTCGAATCGACGCTTCTCGAAGACAAGTCCCTGCTCATTTTCATGCCATTCTTCGGGTACGAAGTGCTTCACGATGTAGTCACGGTTCTCGACATCTATGACCACACGCCCGCCCCACCGCGTGTGCTCCGCGACTCTCTGAAGTATCTGCAGGTCACCAACCTCACCGTAGTAGCCGAATGAGCTCCAGAGAGAGATGGTCAGATCTGCTCTCACGTCAAGCTTCATGACGCGACTGTCCACTGCATAGAACTCGGCCTTCAACCCCAGCTGTGCAGTACGCTCGCGACACGCAGCAATGTAGTCTGCATTCATGTCCACGCCCGTCACCCTGAAGCCAAGTCTCGCAAGCTCGACGCTGTGTCGTCCAACGCCGCATCCAACATCGAGAACTACGGCTCCAGGGAGTACTGCGCACACCCTCAGGAGTTGCTGCACCTGATACCTCGTTCTGGCCGGGTCTACCGTATCCAGAAAGAGGCGCCTGTACGTATCGTCAAAGTACTCCTGTGTCCAGTCAACGGTCATCATATGCCATAGATACTAAGACATCAGGGCCAAAATGCAACATGAAAGCGGCTCTTGGACTTGTCTTCACTCACGTCTTTCTTGACACGGGCGTCCATACCCGTAGCATGTTGCCATGAGAACTTGGCGATGCATCATGTCCGGCATCGGCACTCCATACGAGAACATGGCCTCAGACGAGGCACTGTTTGACGCTGCCTGCACGTCGGGTGTTCCAGTCCTCCGTCTCTATGGGTGGACGCCTGCGACCGCATCCCTCGGCTTCGCTCAACGAGCTTCAGAGACTCTGGACTTCGCCGAAATGGACAGGAGGCATGTTGCATGGGTTCGACGCCCTACAGGAGGCAGAGCGGTGCTCCACGACATGGAAGTCACCTACTCGGTATCCATCCCACAGTCGGATCCTCTCTATGCTGTGGGACTGGAAACGTCGTATGAGTGGATATGCGGGCCAATTGTCGCGGCTCTCCTGGCTGTTGGAGTGTCAGCCGCACTTGCTCCGCATGGCTCCACCGGCTTTGTGTCTGCATCGTGCTTCACCGCGCCGGGGCCTACTGACATCCTTGCTGGTCAAAGGAAGATCGTCGGCTCAGCACAGATGCGAACGCGGGACGGTTTCCTCCAGCATGGGTCAGTCGTCCTGAAGAATGACCTGGAGAAGCTCTTTGCAGTGATCCGGACTTCCCAGCCAAACGCGCATGATGCTGCGCGGCGAGCCGCTCGTCTCATGACCAGCGTCAGCGACGAGGCACACCGAGCGATCTCATTCACCGAAATGGCAAATGCACTCGCTGCAGCCTTTTCGGCTGCAGAAGGCGTGCGTCTCCTTCCCGATTCTCTTACTGCACGAGAGGCACTCAACGCCTCGAGCATTGTCGCCCGGAAATACGGCCGAGAAGACTGGAACGCTTTGAGATGAGAGGAATCATGGTATAGTTCTATGATTACCGTTTGAGTCGTGCGTCGGCAGAGACAGACTCGACCAAGGAGTGACAGGATGGGAAAAGAAAGCAGGATCAGACAGGAACGTAAGGCGGGGCTCGTCGAGAAGCCGGGGACGTATCACAAGGACCGGTTTCCCATCATCATGCGAGTCATTGCTATCGTACTCATCGTAGCGCTTGCCACCTGGGGCTCCTTCTTTGCAATCAAGAGCACGACCGGAACGATAGCGTATCAGGTCGGCACCGAGAAAATCCTCCAGTCCGATATCACGGCACAGGTCAAGAATTACATAGACATGTACAAGCAGTACGGAATGGATCTGACGACTGCAGCGAATGCCAGCACACTCAAGTCCGTTCGCCAGAACGTTATAGACAGCTCGATCGAGCAGGAGCTATTCATCCAGTATGCCAAGTCCAAGAACATGAAGATCGATCAGGCCAAGCTGAAGACCGCTCTCGACACAGAAGTCGAGACTGCCGTCACACAGTCCCAACAACAGTTTGGAACGGACACTAAGGGATTCAATGACGCCGTCATAGCTCAGTATGGTTCAATGGACAAGTTCAAGGCCACGGTGCGCACTCAGGTTCAGCCATATGTCGAACGGCAGCAACTTGCTGACGCGGTGACTGCAGAGATCGACGCCAGCGTCACCGTCTCGGACGCGGACATCAAGACATACTTCGCCTCTCAGGGACGTGTCGACGCCGAGCATCTCCTCATCACGATAAACGGTGACAATGACTCTTCTTCGACGATCGCTGCGAAGAAGAAGGTCGCTCAGACCATCTATGACGAGGTCGTGAAACAGAAGGCGGAGAATGCCACCTTCGATTTCGTCAAGTACGCCCAGGAGAAGGCGGCCGAGCTCAACAACAAGACCGCGGGATATGCTACCTACGAGACCCTGGGCTTCTTCACCAAAGGGCAGATGGTCAAGGGATTCGAGACTGCCGCCTTTGCCGCCAAGACCGGCGACATCGTCGGACCCATCCAGACCGAGTTTGGCTTCCATATCATTCACAAGATCGGGCAAGAACCTGTCAGCACAACCTACGACACGGCCGAGACGGTGAAAGCCGCACACATCGTTCTCGGTTTCGGAACCGGAGACCAGACAGCTGGGGCAACGGCTGCCGAGACACTTGCAAACAAAGTGTATGCGGAGCTCCAGAAGGGCTTGTCGTTCAAGACTGCGATCACGAAGTATTCCACGGATGCCGACGCCAAGACGGGAGGAATCCTGGATTATTTCTCGAGTGTAGGCGATGCGACCCGCTTCAACGTCCTCAAAGATCTGAAAACTGGCCAGTACTCAAAACCCTTCGTCGATGGTTCTTCCTATGAGATCGTCCAGCTTCTGGACCGAAAGCCCTTCGTGAAGGCAAACCTGAGCGACAAGGCTACGTATGATAAGGTCAAGACTGCTCTGGAAGACGAGCGCAAGGCGGACGCAAGAAGCGCACTGGTGACCAAACTCAAGGAGCAATTCCCCGTCCGCGAGGGTCAGTGGTCGCGCATCACCCGATGGTATGGCCGTGGCATCGGCAAGGTGCTCGGAGCAATCGGGCAGTGGATCGTCAAAGCCACCGGCAAGGGAACGACGACTCCGGCAGCGACGGACGTGCCAACCACTCCATCAACTCCGTAGCCATGCTTGCGAAAGACCGTACCGATTCGTCCAGAAAGCCCACAGTCCAGGCACGCTTTCGGGCGCGCCTGACGACCTTCATCGTCGTGGCTTCGCTTCTTCTGGTCGCCCTCGTGGCAGCAATCGTTGCCGTCCCGATAGTACGTTCACGCAACCTCGCCTTCTATGCCAATGGCAAGCTCGTTGCTGAGGAACATGTCTTGGCGATGGTTGTCGGCCTGTCGTTCGATGCGACCAGCGACTACTACAAGGCACGAGTGGATCTCGCGGACCCGTCGCACCCAGAGACGCAGTATCTTGCTTCAGGGTTGAAGACAGAAGCCATTCAACGACTCATTATCATGCACGCCCAATCCGACGAGGCCCTGCGACTGGGAATCGTCGTAAGTCCATCGGCTGTCGACACTGCCGTCGAGGCCTATGTGAACGACCACGCCACACCAGGCGACACACCCGAGACCGAGAGACTGCGGTCTCTGGCTAGGCGCTCGTGCATCCAGCTCTGGGCTGCTTCCAAAGCCTATGAAGAGAGCCTGACAAAGGATACCGCAGTCTCGTCGGACGAACTGCGCGAGTGCTTTGTTAGATGGGTCTGGAACCTTGTGGACGCGGCGGGACGCCAGCTGACCTTCGAGCAGGCAAGCGCAAGGCTTGCGAAAGATGCTCTGGCAAACAAGAAGTTCCAGCTGATTCTGGAAACCGGGCACAGTTTCTCAGGAAGGAGAGCAGTCTGGTGAGCGGCGACACACGCTACAAGCAGTTCATGAGGTGGTGGGACATCATGTTGGGCATCCAGGTCCCGGATTCACTTGAGATACTGCAGGTCGACACAGGCTCGTGACACGTCCACGAAGAGAGGCTCCGGCTGGTTCGGCCGCTCCGGAAAACCCCAAGAACACTAGCCCGAAGACAAACCGTCCACCTCGCAGCAGACGCTCCAGAGCGGACACCCGCCAGAACGGTCCTCAGACTGGGCCCACACTGACCAAGTACAACGAACTACTTCAGGATATCCAGGATGAAACCAGTTTCTTCCTTCCCGTGGATGCACTCGGCGCAGGCACGCACAGATACCTCTATCATCTGGGAGACTTCTCGACCGCAAACACTGCGCAGATGCAGCGGTTTCTCGACGACAAACGTGAAGTGCTTGCAAAGCTCGAACAAGGAAAGCTCGGCAACAGCGAGCGCCGCTCAGCGCTCGTCCTTCGGCCCTACATGGATAGCTTGTCCGTCCTGATTGGAGCCGGGTATTTCGGCGACACTCTCTGGCAGCTGCGCAACACCCGACGGGGCCTCTACCAGTTGCTGTATATGACAGAGATCCCCACCTACGTCCGTGGGAAGGCTCTCGCTCGCCGGCTCGAGGAACTGTCGACACCTCCGACCGCGCCTGCAGAACAAATCCAACTGCGTTCAGGCTCTCACCAGGAATTGGCTCTTGAGGAATCCCACATCATTGACCAGTACCTCCACTTCGCGGAAGACAGGGCCAGTCGCTTCGATGACAAGCAAGCTATTGCGGAGCGCATCCTCAAGGCACGCCAGTACATGAGCAGACTGGAACCACGGCTGGCTCATTCCATCAGTACTGGCGATTACACCCGCGATCCAGTACTCTCTATCCTGCTGCCTTCACTCGACGAGGCAGGCACAAAGGAAGCACAGGAGCATCTGGAACGTGAGACAGAGGCGTTGAAGCGACAATTGAGCGAAACAGCTGCCCAACTTGATGCCTCCAGAAGCACG
>JAPLGK010000077.1 GCA_026390195.1 Caldisericota bacterium | reverse complement strand
GCGCCAGGAGTTCCCTGACGACAAGTTCTGGCAGGACCAGGGGGTGTTTGTCACGCTGACGGAGCACGGAGAACTGCGAGGCTGTATCGGAACCATTATGCCTGTCTCTCCCCTGGTGCAGGCAGTCGCATCCAATGCGCTTTCGGCGGCATTTGGCGACCCACGGTTCGAACCTGTCGAAGAGGCGGAGTTTGGGGACCTGTGCATCGAGATCTCTCTGCTTTCTCGTCCGGCTGAACTCGCGTTCTCCTCGCTGGCGGACCTTCAATCGAAGCTGGCGGCAACACGTCCCGGCGTCATTCTTCAGCGCGGAGTCTATCAGGCCACATTCCTGCCACAGGTCTGGGAGCAGCTACCCAACGCCCATGGATTCCTCGAGGCTCTCTGTCACAAGGCTGGGCTCCACACGGAGAGCCTCTCTCAGCCGGGTCTGAGAGTCTTCACCTATACCGTCGAGGCGTTCTCCGAGGACTGCGAGTAGGCGGGCCACCGACGGACGAGTTCTCTGTTCTCCCGCCGCCATTGCAGGGAGAACAGGGGGGAGTGTCTCGTCGGGTGGTCCAGTGGCTCAATCGCTTTCCAGACGGAAACACGGTACTCTTTCTCCAGCTCGAAGCACTCCCGCGCGGCTTGCTTGTGGTACTCCGGTGCGGCATCTGCCATCATTTCCTCGAAGCGCTGCTCGAGCGGGGCTCGCAACTTCTCGATGGCCTGATGCTTCTCGGCATAGTTGTTCTGCAGGTTCCGGGAGATGCGCTCGTTCTCGAGCCAGTAGTTGAGCGCCTCTTCCTGTTGGTCCTCACCGAAAATGCCAGCGCCTTCGGCATCCAGGGCGAGCGGCTTGAACAGAGCGATGCACGGCGCCGATGCGCCCGTGACCCATGCGACGGGACCTGACTTGTCGAGGTCTGCCACCATGCTGCCGACAGTCTGATCACCCACGAGACCGCCAAGATGCATGCACACCGAACCGACACTGCCTGCCCTGAGAGCATAGCCCGGGTCATCATGCTGACGCAGCGCTGCTTTCATCGTTGCCACGGTAGCTGGCGCGCCCGAACTGAGAGAGCGGAGGCTGCTGGCTCGACGCGCGCGTGCTCTGGAAAACTTCGTGAACAGAGGGTCAGAGAACGAGGCTGCGAAATCCATCTTGTCCTCGCCGTGTCGCAGGTGCTTCTGCTCGGCGAAGGCCTCGGCACCTGGCGATAACTCATCCCTGTCGGAGCCGATCGTCAGGAGGTTGGAGATCGCCCCGGTTCCGCTGACTTTCTTGCGAGCCCACTGCTTTCCGACCGTCTCCAGGACCCAGGCCTCGGTTGTGTCAGCGACCAGGAAGCTGTTGTTGTAGAAGGACCGCTTGGTGAAGCCACAGTTGCCACCCTGGCCATGTTGTTCCAGCAGCGTTATGATCACATCTACAGCTGAACGAGCACTGTCGCAGCGTTCCAGAGCCAGCCTGAGCAAGTCCATGCCGGTCAGTCCTGTTGCACCGTACCCGGCACGCGTGAAGACCGCCTCGTTGCCGATGGCGACACCATGTTCGTTGACGCCCATCTCGGCACCCCACATCCAGACGGGCCTGCAGAGCAAGGTAGCGTTCGTTTCGGGGACCTGATCGACTTCAGTGTTGGTCGTCTTGAGTCTTGGCTCGCTGTGGGTCCTGTGTGGTACAACCGTCAGGAGCTGGGCCTCGTTCGGTTCGCGGTCGCTGTTTTTTGCCAGGAAGGTGTGGGCGTCTGTGGAGGTTGGTGCGAGAACCGCAATCGTATCACACATCACGTGTCCCCTTCAACGCTGTGGCTGTCGGACGTAGTTGACATCGGTGGTGCAGGGAGATCGTTTCACAGGGGCTGCCTTGTGACCTTGGGAGCGGAGTCATTGTCTTCTGCCTTCCTGAGAAGCGTACGCAACTCGCACGATTGAGAGAGCTGCTGGACGCCGAGATGCGGTTTTTCTACGAGGTCCGACGAACACTTCATAGAGTCTGGTTGCGTATCCAGCGGTCGAGATGCTGCAAGAGGCTCTCCTGACTCTCCATCGGCAGGAACAGCGAGGGCGTTGGCAGGACAGTCCGGATACGATCTGCGTAGGCTGAACTGAAGCTCCGGTTGTCCAGCATGAAGACGCTTCGCAGCGTGTGTGGATCCATCTGGTGCAGTGTGTATTGCAGCAGGGTCAGCGCATAGGGCAGGTCGAACTGTCGGAAGGGATCGCCCCGCTTCTCTTTGAGCACTTGTTTGAGGCGCGTCACCGTTGGCAGGAACGAGTTGGGAAACTGCAGCTTGGTGACAAACAGAAACTTCGCCGATACGATGTCACCGAAGCTGAGGTAGTCGAACGGGATGAGCAGAATAGCCCTGTTCTGGCCGGAAAACTGTTCAAGCAGTTGCGTGCGTGTGTGCCCGTTCTTGGGCAGCAAGAGGCTGTATTCGGCCAGTCCAGGCTCGCGCGCGAGAAACGACTGCATACGGCGTAGTGTCTCGAGAGAGTTCGAGGCGACCATCGCTTTTCCGGGGAAGCGTCTCATCGCTTCGGCGATGAGACGGGCGCCGTCCTTTTCGAATCCGGACTCGTTTGGCTTCGGCAGGTACAGCGTCACGAACGTGGGGACACGAGGGCCGTCCGGCTCGGTGTCGACGACAACGGCGGCGGGCTCGGGAGCTATGAGGCCGAACGTCTCGGGCAGAAATCGCTGGTCACCGGCAGGACATACGCTCGTCCCGGCTAGGAAGAACTGGGCGTAGGCGTTGCACGCCCGGATGCGTGAGGCAAGGACCGTCCTGGTGCTCGCCAGCATAATCTCCTGACCCTGACGTTCCATCCATACGGCGTAGGCGGGGTTGTCTGCATTGTCCAGAACAGAAGCAAGGTCTCGACACTGCGTCAGGTATGCCATTCGCATCGTTGCGGGCAGTGTCTTCCCTACGTTGGCGAAGGCCTCCACCATTGCGTCTGCAGTGGATCTAAGGGCCACGAACTCGCTGGCAGACCAGAGCGTTTCGCCGATTGCGATGCGTCCTCGGACCCCGGCGTTCTCCTGATGGGTCACACGCGGGTAGAGCTCCTCGAGAAGAGTCCCGGCGCGTGCGGCAAGGTCGGCCACAATGGCGAGACCCGGGACTTCGCCTCGCTCGCCTCCAATACCGGCGATGATACGCAGCGTGATCGAGGTGACCTGTACCTCAGGCACGTCGAGCACGTCACTCATGAGTTTCTCAGTCTCGGGCGAAGACACCAGGACCGGTGTCGACTCGCCAAGTTCGTGGAATACGTGTGGTGCCTCGGCGAGGTCGGTCACGTGGAGG
The DNA here is from genome assembly GCA_026390195.1 of Caldisericota bacterium. GTDB lineage: Bacteria > Caldisericota > Caldisericia > Cryosericales > Cryosericaceae > Cryosericum. The sequence continues at coordinate 4,868 of JAPLGK010000077.1, read as the reverse complement.
TGGGCGACGCGCGCGCGGGCCAGTGATTCCCGGACGGGACACACGTCATGAAACGGACAGCTCGACTCGAGCTGGCAGTGAGCTGCCGATATGTGGTTGATGAGACGGGATTTCTTCAGGAACAGTGGCATGCCGGGGATGAAGACCGAGCGTGTCTCCCATTCATAGATGATGAGAGCTGAGAGCTCAAAGCCGAATTCGCGACGCATGGCAGGACTGCGGGTCACTCCATCGAGCAACATGAGGCAGACGAGGTTGTTGGGGCTCTCCTGCGATATCCAAAGCGGTCGCGCATCTCCAGGTCGCGCATCCTCCAGGAGGGGTTCGATGGCTGCAGGCGCGCGCAGCAGCACGGCGCATGGGCGTGTGGATGCCTGGATATCCCCGAGGTACCGGGCTCGCAGTGACTGAGGTTCACACTGCAGGAGGACATCGCGGCCGGAAGCCAGCAACGCCATCTCTGGAGAGGCCATGTCTCTGGTGACGCCCGGCTTCAGAGCCTTCAGGTGTGGCAGACGGGAACGATCGAGGTCCGTCAGAACAGCCTCCAGGCCTGCCATCTCAGATGGCTGAACTGTCGCCCTGGTATCTCCGGTGTCCAGCAGCCCCAAGTCTGCCACGGACGGATAGAGAAACTGGATTCGCTGCACGATGGGATCAGGGAGTGCAGACTGCGCAATCTTGTCCTTCAGTTTTCGGTAGAAGCGAAACAAGGAGAGACTGTCCCCAAGAGCCCTGTGAGCTTCTTCCTTCTTGATTTCGAGCGAGTCGACCAATGCAACGAGACTATGACTCTGCAGGTCCGGGAAAAAAATGCGTGCGAGTTCCAGCGTGTCAAACACGGCGTTCACGAGCTGACCGTGCAGAGCTCTCCACAGGAAACCTGCATCAAAGCTGGAGTTGTGGGCCAGCAATGGACTGCCACCCGCAAACTGCAGGAACTGGTCGACAACCTGATCCACGGGTTCTGCCGGTTCGAGGTCGAGAGGAGTTATCCCTGTGAGGGCAGAGATGAACTCGGGCAGACGGGCCCCTTCTTTCAGGCGGCAGAACTGCTCAAATCGTCCGACCTCCTTGCCTCCACGTACCTTGACGGCACCAATCTCGATGATTTGATCGGAAGCCTGATCGAGGCCTGTTGTCTCGAGGTCGAAGAAGACGAGTTCCTGTTCGTTTTTCAAATGGTTCCTTTCTATTTGAAGTAGGCAATTGTCACCCCATCGCCACCCTCTTCGGGGCTCGAAAAGCTGAAGTGATCAATACTTGGCAGGGTCTTAAGGAATTCATGGATCTGCTTTCGCAGGATGCCCGAACCCTTGCCGTGGCAGATGTAGACGAATGAAAGGCCGGACAGGTAAGCGACGTCGATGTACTTGTCGAGTTTCTCAAGCGCCTCGTCGACACGGCTCCCATGCAGGTCGATCTTCATGGGGACGAACGGCAGCGTCGGTTCACGTGCTCCACTGTACTGCATGGCGCGGTTCTGATAGGAGTTGAGCTCGGGTTCGGTTAGCTTGCGTACTTGTGCTTCAGGCACCGTCGTACGCATGGAACCCGACTGCAGAACAAGCTTGCGCTTGTCCTTCATGACATCGATGACGATGGCCTGTTTGTTGACCGAGGTAATGATGACCAGATCACCCGGCACGATTTCTTCGACGGGCGTGAATGGGGGTTTCTCTTCATACGGCTCCGCTTTCCGGACAAGCTCCTCGCGTGTCGCTTCAACCTCCCGCTTGGCATCGCGGGCGGCCTGCGGCTGGTTCTTGAGGCTGTCCTGAAATTGCCTCATCAGATCGTCCATGCGCCTGCTGACATCGTCGACGATGCGTTGAGCCTCGCTATGGGCTGCTTTGAGCTCCTGTTTCTCGTTTGCCTCGAGCACAGCGAGTCTTCCCTCGTAATCGTCCCGCAGCTTCTCGAGTTCCTGCTGGTTCACGCTCAGGTTTTCCTTGGTGCGGCTGATCTCCTGGGAATCAGTCACGATGCGGCTCATCAACTCGGTGGTTGCCTTGTGCTCGTTGCTCAGCTCATTGTGGGCGAGCGCAAGGACGGCTTCGGGGAGTCCCAGTCTCTCACAGATGGTGAACGCATGGCTTTCGCCCGGGGAGCCAAGGATGAGCTCGTAGGTCGGCCGAAGCGTTTCGACGTCGAAACCGACGGAAGCGTTTCGTACCTGGTCATACCGGTACGCGAGGAGCTTCAGGTTGCTGTAGTGCGTCGTGATGACTGTCGTGACCCGCTTCTGGTACAGGAAGTCGACGATGCCGGTTGCGATGGCGGAACCCTCCTCGGGATCGGTGCCAACACCGAGCTCATCCAGCAGGACAAGTGAGTACCGGGTCGCCTGCCCGAGGATGCGGATGATGTTCGATGTATGCGCCGAGAACGTCGACAGACTCTGTTCGATACTCTGTTCGTCGCCGATGTCGACAAGAACCTCGTCATACAGGCCAACCGTGCATCCGTCCGAAGCGGGGATGAATAGACCCGCTTTGGTGATGAGGACCGTAAGGCCGAGGGTCTTCAGGGCAACGGTCTTGCCTCCCGTGTTCGGGCCGGTGATGACCACCATGAAGTAGTCCTTGCCAATGGAGAAAGAGACCGGGACGCAGTCTGCGACGAATGGGTTGCGGACGTTGCGCAGGTTGGTTTCCAGGTTGGGGCTTACCGACGGCTTGATGCCATTCCACGATCGAGCCAGACGTCCCTTGGCCAGACTGAAGTCGAGGTGACCCGCCACGTTCAGCGATTTCTCGACATCTGGGGCGGCCTTTGCGATGAGGTCTGTCAGGTAGAGGAGGATGCGCGATATCTCCTTCTTCTCATCGGACTGCAGGATCTGCAGCCGGTTGTTGAGGTCGATCACCCGTGTGGGCTCAACAAACAGGGTCATGCCGCTGTCGGACTGGTCGTGGACAACCGACTGAATTGCATCCTTGAACTCTCGTTTCACCGGGATCACGTACCTGTCGTTCCGCATGGTTACGATATGGTCTTGAACGGCACGGCCATAGGTTTCGCTCCCGAGGATATCCTGGAGCACCTTGTTGATAGTCTTCTGCAGCTCGATTTTCTCGCGACGGATGGCTGCGATGTTGATCGATGCGTCGTCGAGGACGTCTCCGTCCTGATTGACGCATCGCTCTATCTCTTGTGCCAGAGACGAAAACGGTTTGACGTCCTGGGAAATGCTGAACAGCGCGGGATAGAGGTCCTTGATCGTCACGAACGCCTTTCGCACACGTGATAGCTCGTTCAGGACGACGCAAACCCTCCACACTTCCTGTCCGGCGAGCTGCAGACGGACCTTGGCCTTGTCCAGCTCGGCCCTCACGTCGAGGAGATTGCTGAGGGTCAGATCGCCGAACCGCTCCAGATACGAAGACGCTTCATCGGTCTCGGTCTGGGCTGCTCTGATGGCGTCAATGCTGTCGAGCGGAGCGAGTCTGCGTGCTTCTTCGGCACCCAGCGCCGACTCGGCCTGTGATGCCAAGGTCTCCTGGATACGGTCGAAGCCGACCCTGCCATACGTGTATTCGCGAATCGCCTGCTGAGCATCTATACCCGGGTTCTTCGTAGTATGCCTCCTACATGAGTTGCGAGGGCGGCCTCGACGGAGTTGACAAGGACATCGACCTCCTCGCCGAACAGTGTTCGGTCGGGTGAGGCAAACTCCATCGAGAAGCCCACGCTCTTCTTGCCTGCCGGTAGACTACCCCCCTGAAAACTGTCGAACACGACAATTGCCTTGAGCAGGGGGCCACCATGTTCAGCAACGATCGCCTGCAATTGGCCGGCCGTCATGGTACTGTCCACGAGGACAGCGATGTCACGCCGGATCGACGGGAACCTGGAGAACTGCGCATCGACAGAAAACTCGGCGTAGAATATCTCCCGTTCCAGACCCAGCAGGGCACCGACGTCGTGCCTGAGAATCCCGAGTGTGCCCAGTGCTGTGGTTTCCGAGGAAACCAGGACGCTTGCACCAGTCTCCAGGAGAGTACTATCCGATGACACGACGTTACAGGGCACATGCAGATCGCGAAGAACTGACTCGATGATACCCTTCAGCACGAAGATGCTGGTGGGGGTGGCGGGCGTCGTCCAGTTCGCGTCTTGCCAATTGCCTACAAGAAGAATGCCAAGCTTCGTCTCCTCGTCGAACGACTGGCCACGAACGCTGAACGTTTTGCCAATCTCGAACGAGGCGAAGCCCTCGCGGCCTCGCGAAAGGTTCCGCACCGCGGCTCCTGCAAGGCCAACAGCCATTGTGGGGCGCAGAGCATCCCAGTCCACGGTGAGCGGGTTGAGCAGGAGCGGTGCCGGAGGCAGGCCTATCGCGGTTACCGTGCTCTCCCGCACAAAACTGACAGTGCGTGATTCGACGAGCCCAATTCCGACAAGAATCTGACCCAGTCGCTTGCAAAGGGCCTTGAGGGGAGACTCTGAACCGCGGCGCAGAACAAGGTTCGGCGCGTGTGAGGGGAACTCGTCATAGCCCTCCATTCTGACGACCTCTTCGACATATTCCGGCCAAGATGTCAAGTCGCCACGGAACGATGGCGGTGTCACTGATAGAGTCGTTCCCGTGACCCTCGACGCGATTCCTTCATAGCCGAAGAGTCGTTGCATGTCTGTGGCGTCGAGGTTGGAACCCAGGTATCCGTTCACCTGATCCACCTCGAGACTCAGCGGAAGCTTCGCAGGAACTGGGATACCAGCAAAAGCAACACGTGAGACGTAGGAACCGAGACACTGCTCGCGAACGAGTGCCGACAGAACCGAAGGGACGGCCCTGACAGTGAGCCCGGGATCGGTGCCACGCTCATAGAGATAGGCTGCGTCTGACTTGATGCCGAGGTGCC
>JAPLGK010000067.1 GCA_026390195.1 Caldisericota bacterium | reverse complement strand
CAAGAGGGGCCTCCTCCACAGAGAGGAGGTCCCCGAGCGCAAGACTGACCTGCCGGTCTATTGTCTCACGTAGGTTCAGCACTCAGTTAACTTCCTTTCTTGTCACGATGACTCGTGACCAAGTGACGAGCTGCGTACGTCGCATCGACGCGGGTGACTACGGTATCGTGTGGAGCAGAGAGCAGGAGATCCGGATGCTCTTTCGCTTCCTGGCTGATCTTGATGAGGGCATCGCAGAACGAGTCCATCGTCTCCTTGCTCTCGCTCTCGGTCGGCTCGACCATCAAGACTTCTTCTGCATACGGCGGGAAGTGTGGGAAGTAGATCGTTGGGGGATGATACCCATAGTCCATTAAACGCTTGGCTATGTCGAGCAGAGTCACGCCATACTTGTCGTAGCCCTTTGCACTCAGAACCGTTTCGTGCATAACAGGCCTGTCATAGGCAGGAGGGAAATACGGGCTCAGCAATGCCTTGACATAGTTCGCGTTGATGACTGCCGCCCGGCTTGTCGCCAGAAGACCATCCCTGCCCATCATCTTGATGTACACGTAGGCACGGGCGAGCACGGCAGTATTGCCATAGAATCCGGACATGCGGCCAATCGTATGCGGCCTGTCCTCATCCAGGGCGTACTGACCGTCTCTGCACACAACAACGGGGATCGGGAGGTAGTCAGCCAGGAACTCCTTGACGCCCACTGGGGCAGCACCCGGACCTCCGCCGCCGTGCGGGGTGGAGAATGTCTTGTGAAGGTTCAGATGAACCACATCAAAGCCCAGATCGCCTGGACGGATGAGTCCCATGAGAGCATTGAGGTTTGCCCCGTCGTAGTACAGAAGACCTCCGCGAGCATGCACGAGTTCGGCAATCTGCGTGATGTTCTCCTCAAACAGGCCCACGGTGTTCGGGTTGGTCAGCATGATGGCCGCCACCGTATCATCCATGAGCTCGTCCAACGCATCCATGTCGACCCCGCCTCGCTGGTCGGAGCAAATGGTCACGACCTGGAATCCCGCCATAGATGCCGACGCAGGGTTCGTCCCGTGGGCAGAATCGGGAATCAACACTTTCGTACGCTTGGCATCGTGGTCACGCATGTACGCATGGATAATGAGCATGCCGGCGAGCTCGCCATGGGCGCCGCATGCGGGCTGCAGTGTGAAGTCGTCCATACCCGTGATCTCCTGCAGAGACTTCTTCAGCTCGAACTCCATCTGCAGGACGCCCTGATTGTCCGTGGCATCATCCAGTGGGTGACGCACGGTGAGCCTTGGATCAGCGGCCATTCGCTCGTTGATCTTCGGGTTATACTTCATGGTGCACGACCCCAGCGGGTAGAAACCGGTATCGACGCCGTAGTTCGTCCTGGCCAGATTCGTGAAGTGGCGCACGAGGTCAAGCTCGCTGACCTGTGGCAACGGTTTCACCGCAACGCGCGCAAACTCAGGGACACACGCTTCGGCTACAGCGCGGTCCTCCTCGAACCCAAACGAGAATGCTGACCGACCTGCCACGCTCTTCTCATATAGAGTCATCTTCCGCCACCTCAGCTCAATGCGCCGAGAACCTGTTCAAGGACACTGTCCTTGAGCATCTCGGTCGCGCAGACCAGATACTTGTGAGGCATTCCCTGAACGTCCGGGGCGACGCCACGAGCAAGAGCGAGCGGCGGGAACACCGGCAGGCCGGCCAGGCGGGAGCGCACGTCTTCGGGAGCGATCGAACTGGCCACAACTGCTTCGTTGAACACCGGACTCTGCTTGAAAATACGGGTGAAGTGCCCGGTGGCTTCGAGTCCTCTGATGAGCTTCTCCAGCTTTGCAGCGTTCTCGCAGGCAAGTGCTCTGAATCCGTACTCGCCCACGCTGCCAAGGTACACCGCCGCCGTCAGTGCGTTGAGTGCATGGTTCGAGCAGATGTTGGACGTCGCCTTCTCACGTCGAATGTCCTGCTCGCGGGCTCTCAATGTCATGACAAATGCCTGGCGACCCTTCGTGTCGATGGACTCACCGACGATTCGACCGGGGAACTCACGGTTGTAC
>JAPLGK010000060.1 GCA_026390195.1 Caldisericota bacterium | reverse complement strand
TCCCAGCCCGATCTCCCTGTCATTTTCCTGACGGCGTTCGGCTCGTCGGATGTCGCCATTTCCGCCATGAAGTCCGGCGCCTATGACTATCTGACCAAACCGTTCGACATCGATGAGGTCAAGATCAAGGTGAAGAGGGCTCTCGAGCTTCGCGAGCTGTCATGCCTCTCAGGACGGACCCGCCCCGAGGACCTTCCTGTTATCAACAGCGATGAGCTGGTCGGCCAGAGTCCACTCATGCAGGAAGTCTACAAGCAGATCGGCAAGGTTGCCAGCTCGGATGCGACCGTTCTTGTTCTCGGCGAATCAGGCACAGGCAAGGAGCTGGTCGCCAAGGCCGTTCACAATAACAGCCATCGGAAAGACCGGGCGTTCATCGTCGTCAATTGCGCGGCCATCCCGGAGAACCTTCTCGAGAGCGAGCTGTTCGGTCACGAAAAGGGAGCCTTTACTGATGCCTTCGATACGCACATCGGCAAGTTCGAGCAAGCCTCCAGTGGCACCATTTTCCTCGACGAGATCGGCGACATGTCGCTGCCACTCCAGGCCAAACTGCTGCGAATCCTGCAGGACGGAGGCTTCGAACGCGTCGGCGGCCGAGAGCACCTGACGTCTTCGGCACGTGTCATCGCGGCCACGAACCAAGACTTGACCAGACTGGTCTCTGAACGCAAGTTCCGCGAGGACCTGTTCTACCGGCTCAACGTGATTACGCTGCGGCTTCCCCCGCTGCGCGACCGACGTGGTGATACGGTACTGCTGGCTCGCCACTTCCTCAGGAAGTACGCCGCCAAGTACGGACGCGATGTCACCGAGATTGCGGACCAAACCCTGGAGCGCCTCAACGCATACGAGTGGCCGGGTAATGTCAGGGAGTTGGAGAACGTCATCGCCCGGGCAGTCATCATCTCCCAGGCACACGTGCTCCTTCCCGAAACAGTGGACCTATGCTCTCAGCCCATTCTGCACCGGCACGAGGGGCCTTCAGCTCCTGAGGGTCAGCCGCTGGTGGCACAACCCGCGCAGCCGCAGCCCATCGCCGCAGACGGGAACGGTGCGCTTCGTCTGTCAGACGCCATCCAGCAAATGGAGATCGACATGATTCGCAAGGCGTTGCGCGAATCCGGCGGCAATAAGACCAAGGCCGCTCAGATCCTCGGCATCTCCCGCAAGTCCCTCTTCAACAAGATCCGGGACTACAAGCTGCAGGAGCGGGATCAGTAGCGACAACATCCTGCACCTGATTTCCTGACTCTGCGAAGCCCTGGACACGCACCGCCGGGGCCTTTTTCGTTCATGGCAGTGCAGAAGCCCGGCGTTCCCCTCTTTGACAAGAGCTGTCGGGAGAGGTACCATCATGCAATCATGCGAACAAGCCGAACCAGCAGCATAGCGTCCATCGTAGGATCGGCGTTCGTCTGGGGAACGTCCTTCGCCGTCTCCAAGCTGGCTCTGCGCTCTATTCCGCCGCTTTGGCTCGCGTGGATACGCTTCGTGTTCGCAAGCGCCATCCTGCTCGTCTGGCTGCTTGTTCGTCACGAAGACCTCCGCCTGAACCGCAGGGCATTCGGCGCCATGATTCTGGGAGGAGTCCTGGGCTATGCACTGAACCACATCTTCGAGAACGTGGGACTTGTCCTGTCGACAGCCTCCGAGATCTCGCTCATGATGGGCCTCTTTCCCATACTGTCGCTCCTAGTGGAGGGTCTGGCATACCACAGGAGGTTCTCCCGTACCATCGTCGCAGGCATTGCGCTGTCCGTCGTCGGCGTCGTCCTCATCGTCGACCCAAGTTCGCTGAGAGGGGTCCTGGGAGGGAAGCGCCTGCTTGGCGATGGACTCGTCATCCTCTCAGGCATCTGCTGGGCATTCTACAGCATCCTGGTCAAGAACCTGTCGAAAAACAGCTCGCCCAGCAGGACTGCGATGTTCCAGATGCTGTTCGGCAGTGTCGTCCTGCTTCCTCTGGCAGGGGTGTTCGAGCGGCCGGTCTTCCCAGTCCCCGCCGCAGCTGTCTGGGCTATCATCTATCTGGCGGTCTTCTGTTCCGTCGGAGGGTACTCCCTGTACAACTATGGGGTCGCCAGAATGGCATCGACCCAGGCGGTCAGCATCCTCAACCTTATCCCGGTCTTCGGTGTGCTGACCGCCTGGGTCGTGCTGCACGAAACAGTGACAGTGATGCAGCTGGCCGGCGGAGCCGTCGTCCTTCTGGGCGTCCTGCTCAGTCTACGCGATTCTTCGCCTTCGGCTTCTCCTTCATGACGACGACGGGTCCCAGAACCGTCGGGCCCACGTGACACCCGACGACACAGGAGACCCTGTTGTACTCGACCGGTACGTGGAGCACCGATT
>JAPLGK010000065.1 GCA_026390195.1 Caldisericota bacterium | reverse complement strand
GAGACTCTCAGGAACTTCATACTCTCTAGCCTCCTATTACAAGACTGACGTTCTGAAGCTCGGTTTCCCGCGTGTTCCCTCCATCCGGGCATCTCCCATTTTCTGCAACAAGACTCTCATGCCCGGCACTATCCCGTTCCTTGGTTCACACGCCATTGTATCAATATCACCCTGCAAGTAAAGCCGGGCCCCTGACCTGCCCTACGCTGCTCCATCAGCTGCGAGAACCCTTGCGCGACATGGCACCGTTGACTCAGGGCGATCAGGCACTATGCTTCTATGGGGTGCCCGAAAGGGCTGAGAGAGTCATATGGCTCAACTCGTTGAACCTGATCTGGGTCATGCCAGCGTAGGGAGACAGAGCAGTATCACAACGCCCCACGATCTCAAAGGATTGGGGAGGTACTTGTGGAACATTCACCAGCACCAAAAGCTATTACAACCCAGGAGATGGCCGAGATGGGGATCGCCGTCGCTTTAGGAGCGGCGCTGTCGTACGTGTCAAAGCTCCTGCCGCACATGCCGATGGGTGGAACCGTCGCTCTGGGCTCAATTCCCGTCTTCTACATAGCTCTCAAGCGGGGGCTGCGTGACGGACTGCTCACGGGACTTGCCCTTGGCTTGATTACCATGGCCACCGACTGGTGGTTCGTGCACCCGGTGCAGATCATCCTCGACTACCCTCTGCCGGGTCTCCTACTGGGCCTCGCGGGCCTGCCCGTATTCAGAAGAGGACATAATTGGTGGATGGGGATTGTGACGGGCGGCCTTGCACGCTACGCCTGCCATGTCGTCTCGGGTCTGGTATTCTTCGCAGCCTATGCCAAGGACTGGAACATGTCGCCGCTTCCGTACTCACTTGCCTACAACGCGCTCTACATGGTCCCCAGCATCGTTATCGCACTCGCGGTGATGGCACCGCTGCGCAGAGTGAAAGCACTCTGGGAACCGGAAACAGACTGATGCACGACCGAAAGGCAGCGCTGGTCAATCTCAGCCTGGTTGGGTTGTTCCTTGTCTGGGCGAATGCCTTCACGTTCGTGCGCATCGCGACACGCTCGCTGACGCCGGCCAACCTCGCGATCCTCCGCTTTGCCCTGGTGTGGCCTTTCCTGTTTCTCTTTCCGGGCCTGTACCGGCTGCGCGAGCTTGAACCGAGCGACTGGCCCCGGCTGCTTTTCGTCAGCTTCCTCATGGTGGCAGGATACCATCTTGCCCTCAATGCCGCCGAAACACGCGTGACCGCCAGTGTAGCAGCGCTGACAGCAGGCTTTGCCCCCATCCTCACCGGCGTCCTGTCGGCTCTCATCCTTCGTGAACGATTGCCAGGTCGTCGGGTCGTCGGCCTCGTCGTCTCCCTTGCAGGCCTCGTCGTGCTGGTCCTGGGAATCAATGGCCACATCGAGCTGACAAGCCTGGTTGGGGTCTTTCTGGCCTTCCTCGCGCCTCTTTGCTGGTCGCTTTCTACAGTGCTGAGCAAACCACTGGTGACGAAATATCGCGGTCTCGATGTCACTGTCTGGGGCCTCTTCCTCGGGACGCTGTTCCTGCTGCCCTGGCTTCGCCCAGTTTCTCTGGTATTACAGGTCGTGAGCATGCCGTTCATCGCCTGGGCAAGCGTTGCCTATCTTGCGTACCTGTCGATCCTGTTGGGATATCCCGTGTGGTTCAAGGCACTGGAGACGAAGAAGGCATCCGAGACCGGCATGTTTGTCTACCTCAACCCACTTATCGGTACCGCGTCAGGCGTCCTGTTTCTTCATGAATCGCTCACACCGCTGATGATGCTCGGAGCAGCCGGTATTCTTGGCGGGCTTGTCATTGCGAACCCGCTTGCAGACAGATGAAGCCCTGTGCCGCTCACGATGCGCGGTCGCTTTGACAACCGCGGTCTTTCCGGTATGATATAGAGGAGTTTCATCAGTGGAGGTATCGATACATGAGAACTACCTATTCACCTAAGAACCGCAAGCGCAATCGCACCCTTGGTTTCCTGAACCGCATGAGGAGTCCAGGTGGACGCAACGTTCTCGCCCGCAGGAGACTGAAGGGGCGCAAGAAGCTCATCGTCGCATAGGCGTCTGTCCGCTCCGCGGATGGTTGACCTGTTGGTGCAGTAGCAGTTGGCAAGACTGTGGAAACGAATCCCAGGCAGCGTGTACAAGAAGGTCTTCGACAACTCGAAGGCCTATCATGGTACGTTGATCGTGGTTTTTGTGTCTCCCGCCCTTACCCACGTGGTGGGGTTCACAGCTTCCCGCAAGGTAGGAGAATCCGTTGAGCGCAACTATGCCAGACGCCTCATGAAAGAAGCGTTTCGCTCGGTCTCGCCCGGCCTCATGCCCGACTTTGCGTACGTTCTGGTGGCTCGCAAGCCGATTGTCGCCTCTTCCGTCGACGATGTCCGGCGTGAGCTGGCACGACTTACAACCCAGTACCGCCAGCAATGAAGAAGGTCGTTACGTTCCTGCTGCGCTTCTATCGTCGATTCCTCTCTCCGCTCAAGGGCGCGACCTGCATCTACTACCCAACGTGTTCGGAGTACACGCTCGAGGCTGTCGAGCGGTACGGTGTCCTGGCCGGGCTGTGGCTCGGCCTCAAGCGTATTCTTCGGTGTCATCCATATCATCGGGGAGGGTTCGACCCTGTACCCGACCTGCACCGTGACTGCGCGCATTCAACTCACACACTGGAGGTTTCCATTGATTCAGAAAAGCTCCCGTAAGAGTACGTACAGACTGCTGCTCGTCGTTAGCCTGCTCCTTGGCGTCCTGACGCTTTCCGGCTGCGTCGGAGCCGCCGCGCCCGTTCCGACCTCCGACCCCGTGGGCATCGGTCTCTCGGCCACGGTACGCCCGCTCGAGAACGTCCCGATCATCCTCACCATCAAGAACAATATGACCAAGTTCGTGAGCGACGTGAAGGTCCAGATCGTCGCCATCGACGGCAATGCAGGTATCGCTCCCTTCGACCTCTGGGAGACCCCCGACGCCTCTGTCGCCTTGAGTGCTCCCCTCTTGCCCGGCAAGACCGCACAGGTGAAGCTGGTCCTGCAGCAGAAGGCTCCAGCCGCCATCAAGTCCTACGCCGTCAATGTCAGCGTCTCCTACAAGGATGGCGATGGCATTGCAGTCACCAAGACCATCACGAATGCCGGCATCGTCAAGGTCGGCAACATCAACTTCTTGTCCGCCGGTATCCGCTGGATCATCGAACAGCTGAACAACCTTGTCCGCAGCTATGCCCTAGCCATCATCCTGCTGACCCTTGGATTGAAGCTCATCACCGAGCCGCTCACGCGCATGCAGTTCAAGTCGACGGTCGACATGCAGAAGCTGCAGCCTCAGCTCGCCAAGCTCAAGGCAAAGTATCCGAGCAAGGATGACGCCAAGCAGCTGAACGAGGAGACCATGAAGCTGTACAAGGACAACAACGTCAGCCTGTTCAGTGGGTGTCTGCCACTGCTCGTGCAGTGGCCGGTCTTCCTTGCCCTGTTTGTGGCCATCAACAACTACTCGCCCTTCAACAACGCACCGTTCCTTTGGGCGCCTGCCCTGTCCATGGCTTCGAGCGGACTTCCGCTGGCCACCAGGTTCATCATGCCCATCATCGTTGCGGCTTCGACCTATGTGCAATCCATCACTTCCTTCATCCCGGGACAGGATCGGTCTCAGACAGCATTCCTGACGTACTTCATGCCACTGCTGCTCGGCTACTGGGCGTACGGTTTCAGTATCGCCCTCGCGCTGTACTGGGCACTCTTCTCCCTGTTCTCGGCGGGACAGCAGTACCTGGTCATCAGACGCCTCACCAAGGGCATGGCCCTCCCGGAACCAGTCGTCAAGAAGTCGTCAAAGAAGTAGGAGGCACTATCATGAGGCTTTCCAAACATGCTGAGCAACTGGTCACAGAGTTCCTTGTCGACTTCTTCAAGGCACTCGACGAGAACCCTGAGATTCAGGTAGCATATACGGACGGCGACCCGTACATTAACATCACCGGGCTCACCGGAAACGGCACGTTCCTCACCAGGGACCAGATGTGTCTGTCCGCTCTGCAGCACATTATCAACGTCGTCGTGCACAAGGACCGCGAGGGTGCCCCCGGCATCGTCACTGTCGACGTCGACGGGTACGTCATGCGCCAGCGTGAGATGCTGAAGCGCATGGCCATCGATGCCGCTCTGCGTGTCAAGCGTGAGAAACAAGCGGTCATCCTCCAGCCCATGAGCGCCAAGGCGCGACGCATCATCCACATGACCCTCAAGGACTACCCGGGTATCACAACGCACAGCGAAGGCTGCGACCCACAGCGCAGGGTCATCGTCGAGCTCACGAGGTAACGGGAGCGGCGCATGCCGCACGTTTCCACCATTGCCGCTCTTGCCACCGCCCGTGGCAGCAGCGGCATTGGCATTATTCGACTCAGCGGCCCGGACTGCTGGGCAATCGCCGAACAGCTGACCGCAGGCCAGCCCACGCTTGTGGACCGCATGGCCAATCTGCGACGCATCCGGCACCCGACCACCGGACAAGTCCTGGACCAGGGGATCGTCCTGTCTATGCGCGGCCCTCACTCGTATACAGGCGAGGATACCGTCGAATTGCAGCTGCACGGGAGCCCCCTTCTGCTTGACAGTGTTCTGAGGGCCTGCCTGGAACTTGGGGCAGAACCTGCTCGTCCTGGGGAGTTCACCTTCCGGGCACTGCTGGCCGGCAAGCTGTCCCTCCTGCAGGCCGAAGCGGTGCGCGACCTCGTGGAGGCAGGGTCTGACGAGGAGCTCTCCCTGGCCAGGAAGTCGCTGTTCACGGATGCATCTCAGCCCTTTCGCAGGGTCCTGAGCCTGATCACGAAATCCCTCGCATCGGTGGAGGGACCCGTCGACTTCCCCGACCAGTTCACCGAGGAGGACGAGGCAGGCGCCCTGCGTGGAGCCACGAGTCTTGCAGCAGAGGCGCACGCAGAGATCCGGAAGCTGATCGCGGACGCGCAGGCGACCGCGCGGCTGCGGCACGGCGTCACTGTCGTGATCGCCGGTGCGCCCAACGTCGGCAAGTCCTCTTTGATGAACGCCCTGCTCAAATACCCGAGGGTCATCGTCTCAGACATCCCCGGCACTACCCGTGACTCGGTAGCGGAGGAGGTCCTCCTGGGAAGACACCGCGTTACCCTCATCGACACGGCCGGCATAGGGGCAGCCGCTACTAACGTTCTTGATCATCTGGCAGGTGAACAGGCGACTCAGTCCATCGAACGCGCGGACATTGTCCTGATCGTCCTCGATGCCGAAACGGGACTGCAACGACATGAACGTGACCTTCTCGGTCGTGCCCGTTCGCTGCCCCATCTCGTGGCCGTGAACAAGATCGACGCCGGACCCGTCCCCGCGGGTCTCGAGGCAGAGGTCGGTGAACCAGTGCTGGGCATCTCCGCTACTGAAGGGACTGAACTCGACGAACTTACCCACCGCCTGACGGAGCTGGTCGAGACAGCTGCCGGGACGGTCGCAGCCAGGCAGATGGTGACGCACCGGCAAGCAGCAGAGCTCACGATCGCCGACCGCGCGCTGGGCGATTTCATGAACTCGGCCGCGAGAGCTCCGGCAGACGTCCTCGCGTATCTTCTCGGCGAAGCCCGTGAAGCGATGCAACGGCTTCTCGGCGAGCACATCGCCCCTGACGACATCCTCGCAACCGTCTTCAGCACCTTCTGTATTGGCAAGTAGTCGGAGCCCCGTCGATCATCGGGATGCAGGACCCGCTGCCAGCCGACAGGACTTCGTGCCCACCATGCCTCAAAGCAAATCCCTGGCCACATGACCGGGGATTTGCGTCCGGCAACGTCCAGAGTGGAGCTACGGCTGCAGAGACCGTGCCCAGTCGAATGCAAAGACTGCCTGCGCCCTGGCGATAGCAGCAGGGTCGGTAACGATGATACCGACCTCGCGCTGCTGCAGTAAGGGGTTGTCGTCCGTGAGCGGTGGGTCCGAGTAGTTCTGCGAACCCACAAACATCCGTGTTCCATCGACAATCGTCATCTTCACGTGGTAGTACGGCGTCATCGAAACGCGAACGGTATCACCCCCGATAAGCATCCTTGCATCGGCGGCGGCCGTCCGGGAATCGGCATAGGTGCCATCGGTGATGGCTTGCACGTTGACACCACGGGCAGCAGCCACAGCCAGCGCCTGATTCACCATGTCGCTTTTGAGGTACTGCGTAGCAACAACAACACTGGTCTTCGCCCCGTCGATCATCGCCTTGATGCGAGCGCCCGCGTTGAGCGGAGACACGATGAGGCGATCGCTCGTCAACTGCTGAAGGGAGAGAGGTTTCCTCTGCCAGTCCGCCCAGAAGATCGTTGTCAGGTCGGCCACGACCTTTGGGTCCGTCGTGATAACGGCAAACGCGCGGTTCTTCTTGCCGTCTGCATACGTGAAGTTGTTGCCTGAGATGTAGGCCCGGGTGCCGTCCACAACGAAGTATTTGGCATGCGTGATGCGGTAGCTCGGGTTGGCACCGCGCACCGTGACGCCCGCCCGGACCAGGTCGGCGATGATGCCCTTCGAGTCAGTGAGCGCGAGGCGTTCGCCCGGATCGACCATGACCTTGACAGCCACGCCTCTGGCCGCAGCGTCAGCAAGGTAGTCCTCGATGCGGGGATCGCTGAAATCGTAGATGGTGAACAAGATAGACGCCGTGGCTGATTCTATAAGCCGACAGGCGTCCATGTGGGCATCATCGGGGAATGTCACAATGCGGTCCGTCGCGCCGGCGCCGGCAAGAGAACCGGCAGGCACTCCGACGAGAACCGCAAGGAGCATGAGCAGCAAGCTTATGGAAGCGATCTTCTTCATTCCGAGTCCTCCTAAGGCCGATACGTCAGGGTCACGGTTCGCGTCGCCGGGTCCCAGCCCACTTCGCAACCCAAGCTCTCACCCACAAACCGGAACGGCAGGTAGGTGCGGCTGGCCTGGATGATAGGCG
>JAPLGK010000089.1 GCA_026390195.1 Caldisericota bacterium | reverse complement strand
TAGGCGTATTCCGCGATCTTCTCGTTGAGTGCGTCGTTGGTCCCCTGGAACACGGGGTGCGCGGCGCCATACATGCAGACAGCGACACACTGCCCACAGCCAACGCACTTCGTGCAGTCGATGACAGCCTTGTGGTCGGCGTTCCATCGGATCGCTCCCTGCGAGCAGGAACAGACGCAGGTACCGCAGGCGACGCACTTGAGGACGTCAATACGCGGCTTGGATTCAGAGTGCATCTGCATCTTGCCGCCCCGCGAACCACTGCCCATGCCGATGTTCTTGAGCGTGCCCCCGAAGCCGGCCTGCTCATGTCCCTTGAAGTGCGTGAGTGAGATGATGATGTCAGCGTCGGCAATTGCAGTGCCGATCTTGGCAGTTTCGCAGCGCTTGAGATGGGTGGGGACCTCGCGGTAGTCCGTGCCCTTGAGCCCGTCGGCGATGATGACGTCCGCCCCGACAGCGGTACGGTTGAAGCCGTTCTCCTGGGCAGACTGCAGGTGGTCGACCGCGTTGGAGCGGCCCCCCGTATACAGCGTATTGCAGTCGGTGAGGAATGGCTTGCCGCCGAGCTCCCGGACCAGCTTCACGACACGCGCGACATAGTTGGGGCGAATGTAGGCAAGATTACCGGGCTCTCCGAGGTGCAGCTTGAGCGCAACGAACTTGTCCCTGAAGTCGATGTCTGTGACGCCGGCGGCGCGCATCAAGGCCTCGGTCTTGTCCAGTAGATTGTGACCGGGATGCGTACGCAGGTCGGTGAACCATACCTTCGACGCGTTCATACCCGCTCCATTGCAGCTTGCAGCCATTGCAGCTCCATAATCCGCTTGACGGAATAGTCTCTCATGTGTTCCTCCTGACGTCTCACATCTCCACGTTACTGTAGCGTGACGGCGCCCACACGCAACCTCCACAGCCGGTCGCTGTGTGGGAAGACCGGCCTGTCCTGGCGGACGAGCGCCGCTGGCGGGCGCTTAGCGACGACCACGCCGAGTCTATTCTCCGTATTGTATTGTCACATCGAACGGGATATCATGGTTTACGTTGACGCATTGTCACGCCTGCACCGGCTGGACCGCCAACGATAGACACGGGGAGTTGCTCATGGGAGATACGCTGGCCATCCAGGTACAGGACCTGCACCGCAGTTTCGGACAGAACCGGGCAGTCGACGGCGTTTCGTTTGACGTCCTTCGAGGCGAGATCTTCAGCCTGCTGGGCCCCAACGGCGCCGGAAAGACGACCACGATTAGTATGCTCTCGTGCCTGCTGAAGGCCGACTCCGGCGACGCGCTGCTCATGGGACACAGCATCTCAACTGAACCCCAGCTGGTGAAGGCATCTATCGGGGTCGTCCCGCAGGAAGTTGCCCTCTACGGCGACCTTTCGGCCCGTGAGAACCTGCTGTTCTGGGGGAAGATGCAGGGGCTGCGCGGCGCCCCTCTGGCCCGCCGCGTTGATGAGGTCCTTGAGGTCATCGGACTCGTGGACCGTCAGAGGGAACGGATCAGCACGTACTCGGGCGGCATGAAGCGCCGCGTGAACATCGCCGTCGCACTTCTCCATAAGCCTGCACTGGTGATCATGGATGAGCCCACGGTCGGCATCGACCCGCAAAGCCGCCGATCCATCCTGGACAACGTCAAACAGCTTCGCGACCAGGGGATGACCGTCCTGTACACCACTCATTACATGGAGGAAGCGCAGGAGCTGTCTGATCACGTGGGCATCATGGACCACGGCAAGCTTGTCGCCGTGGGCACGCAACGGGAACTAGTCAAGAGCGTGGGTGAACTCGATCGCATCCAGCTTCGGCTGAGCGAACCGGCTGAAGGCTTCGTGGAAACGTGGAAGACGATCGACGGCATCCACGACGTGACGTCAGAGGATGGCGTCGTGACTGTACTTGCAGCCGACAGCAACCGCGTCCTGCCCCGTCTCTTCGAGAGCGCCGCCAGAGCAGGTGTGCGGATTGTGTCTGTCGACATTCAGGAGCCGAACCTCGAGGCGGTCTTCCTTCGTCTCACTGGCCGCGCACTGCGCGACTGACACCCATGCAGGCATTCGATATCGCCCTCAAGGACATGCGCCACTCCTTCACCAGCCTGTTCGGGCTCATGTTCATGTTTGCCGTCCCACTACTTATCGTCGGCCTGTTCACCGTCGCCTTCGGCGGGACCGTCACATCGAAACAGCAGACGTTCAGCATCCCCGTCACGAACGTCGTCCTCGTCAATCTCGACACAGGAGACCAGGCCGTCGACCTTGACCCTTCTGACGCTGACCCGTCCACGACGGCAGGAGACATCCTGACACACATACTCGCGTCGGACGAGATGAAGGAGCTCATGGCCGTCACGACGGCTGCATCCGCCAAGGCTGCCCGTGAGGCTGTGGATAGCGGCACGGCAAAGGTTGCCGTCATCATCCCGACGGCCTTCACGAAGACCTGTATGGAAGGTGTGCCGGGAGGAGCCGTCGAAATCTACCAGGACCCTACGGTCACGCTCGGGCCTGGCATCGTCCGCGCAGTCATCAGCCAAGTCGTCGACGAGTTTGCTTCCATGCGCATCATGCAGTCGACCATGACCGCCAGTCTCGCCACGGCAGGGATCACACCATCACCAGACAAGGTAGCACAAGCGGTTAAGCGGTTCGTCGAGGAAACAATAGCCGGCCAGGCCACATTCGGCTGGCTCAAGGTCGAAGCTCCGCCCGCGAAACAGCAGAGGTCCGCGAGTCTTCTTGCCACGATCCTCGCCGCCAACATGGCGGCCATGATGGTCTTCTACGTCTACTACACCGGGACTGCCGGTGCCGAGAGTATTCTGCTGGAACAGGAGCAGGGGACTCTGCA
>JAPLGK010000197.1 GCA_026390195.1 Caldisericota bacterium | reverse complement strand
GGGAATGAAGCGCAGTCCCTCCAGCCGCTTGACGAGTACAGTGGGGCTGCCCTCGGTATTCTGGAGTTCGCCGTACAGGCGCATCATGCGATTCTGCTTGAGCGCCGCCGCGTACCTGCGCTGCGCATCCTCGAACATGACGGCCTCCACCATGCCGTCTTCGTCCTCCAGCGTGATGAAGAAAACGCGTTTGCCGGACTTGGTGGGTGGAGTCTGGATGCGGACGACGACTCCACGTACCCACACGTTGGACCCATGTAGCCATGTGCGCAGTTGAGCGCTGTGCAGGACGGGTGCACGTGCCTGCACGGGCGTGGGGGCATCCATGATGTCTGCGGTGGCCAGGTCGAGCAGGACGGCCAAGCTGGCTGACACCGGATAGCCGATACCCGCTATCTCCCCCAGAACGGAACGCAACTGCAGGTTGGAACTGACATTCATGATGCGTTCGATCTCATTGGGGTCGAGTCCAAGGTCGGTCGCGACCGCCACGGGCGTGCCTAGGTCATCGAAAGCCCCGGCCAGCACCAGGCGCTGCAACGCTCGCCGGTTGACCCGTGTCCGGTCCCTGAAGTCGATCGCCGAATCGAAGGGCCGTTTCTCCCGTGCGGTCACGATGGAGATCGCGTCCTTTGCAGACAACGTACTGAACAGGCTCAGCCCTAGCTGCACTGTCATGCCATGTGCAGTCGTCCGGACCGTGCTGCGCGTCACCAGAGGCTTCTCGATCAGAATATGACAGCGGCGCGCTTCGTCCAGCAGGATGAATGGAGGGTAGAACCCCACAGGCATCGCATTGAGCAGTCCTGCAGTGTACTGGGCTGGCCAGTGCGTCTTGAGGTAAGCGGTGCGGTATGCCAGCAATCCAAACGAAGCAGCGTGCCCCTTGTTGAATCCATAGCTGGCGAAGCCCTTGAGCTGGTTATAGACGTGCTGAGCTGTTTCCGGGTCGGTACCTTTGACGGCAGCGCGTTCCAGAAAGAGCCTCTCGAATCGAGCCAGTTCTGTCTTGGGCGTGTGCTCGGTCATGGTACGCCGCAGAACGTCTGCTTCGGAGAGAGACAGGTCTGCAACGGTATTGGCGACCTGCAGGACCTGTTCCTGGAAGACGATGACGCCGTATGTCTCTTTCAGGACCGGCTCCAGGCGTGGGTCTTCGAACGTCACCGGGACCTTGCCGTTTCTCCTGGCCAGGTACAACTTGTCCATGTTCATTGCCATGGGGCCGGGGCGGAACAGCGAAACATTAGCCATGATATCGGTGTAGCAGACTGGCTGCAACTTGAGCAGCAGGTTGCGCATTCCTGGCGACTCGAGCTGGAAAACACCTAGCGTGCGAGCTTCACGCAGCAGGCGATAGGTCGGCTGGTCGTCCATGGGGATGGTCGACAGGCTGACGTCTGTGCCTGTTTCGGTCAGGATCATCGCGGTTGCGTCCACTGCGGCGGACAGGGTGCGCAATCCCAGCAGATCCATCTTGACCAGGCCCAGACGCTCGACATCGTCCTTGTCGTACTGCGTCATGAGACAACCAGTACCTGATGGTTCGAGAGGGACCAGGTCAGTGAGAGGGAAGGGTGCTATGATCAACCCCGCCAGGTGGGTAGACAGCGTGCGGGGTAGCCCCATGATGCGCTCGGCCAGGGATATCCAGCGTTCGATGCTCCCATAGGGGAACGTGGCCAGCTCGGGCAGCCTTGCGATGACCTCACTGATGCGGCGGTGACTGTACCAAGGCAAAAGCCGGGTGGCATCGTCGACTTCCTCTTTGCTGTACCCCAATGCTTTGCCTACGTCGCGAAAAGCCCCGCGGATGTTGTACGTGTTCACGTTGGCTACGCGGCAGACCCTGTCTTCACCATATACGGCAAACAGTTCGGACACGACCTCGTCCCGGCGCAATGCGTCGAAATCGATATCCACGTCGGGCAGGCTCTTGCGACCCTCGTTGAGGAAGCGCTCAAACAGCAGGTTGCATTGGATGGGATCGATCTGCGTAGCATCGATGCAGTAGCAGACGATGGAATTGGCTCCCGAGCCACGCCCCGAGTAGGCGACCCCTTTGCGCTGTGCTATTTCGGTGATGTCGCGTACGATGAGAAAGTACTCGTCCATATGCATGTGTCGGATGATCCCCAGTTCGTGCTCGATGCGCTCCTCCACGGCCGTGGTGACGATGCCATACTTTTCCCGGGCGCCGGCATAGACGATATCGCGGAGACTGCGTGTTGCCGTCAGGACCGAGCTGGGAGTCTTGAAGCCGTCCAGAGGAAGTTCCACCTGGCATTCCGCCGCAATGTGTCCACTGGCGGCCAGCGCCTCGGGCCATTCTGCAAACAGTTCCTGCATCTCGTCTGATCCCCTGAACCAGCTCTCGGCGTTGACGTGGGACTGCCTGCTGCGGGCGTCGACGTCTTCCAGCGAACCAATGGCGAGAAGCATCTCGCGTACCTCTGCATCGACGCGGTGCAGATGGGTAACGCCGCCGGTGGCGCAAGCGGGCACACCGGTTTCATCGGATAATCGGCGCATGCGGTACAGCAGGCGTGTGGAGTCGGCAAACAGGGGGTTCTGAACGTCCAGGTACAGGCTGTTCTCGAAGAGTGCACGCATCTCCTCCAGCAGGCGGCGTGCCTTGCGTGGATGGCGTGTCGACAGAGACTGGTAGAACAGGCTCTCGGGACTGCCATACAAAGCGACCAGGTGGCCGGCGTATGGAACAAACTGCTCAAGAGTCAGGCCCGGATGGACGCGACCGTGTGCCTGGGCACAGGTCACCAGACGACAAAGGTTGCGATATCCCTCCAGATCGCGGGCCAGGACGACGACGTGATCGTCTGATTCATCGCTGAGCAGTGTCAGCTCGCTGCCAAAAACAGGTGTGACTCCAGCCGAACGCGCCGCACGGTCGAAGCGGATGGCACCGGCCAGTGTATTGCTGTCGGTGATGGCACAGGAGGAGTAGCCCAGTTCGCGGCTGCGTTGTGCCAGGTCTTCGATACGGATGGGGCTCTCATGAAAGCTGAAGCCCGTGTGAAGGTGCAGGTGGACAAAGGACATGCCGGACCACTCATGGTGTCTCTGTCAATCCATCAGCCTGACCATGTACCAGTGTCGATGGACGTTGTCTCTCGCGACCGTTGCTATCATCTTGTCGTCGCTCATGATCGTGTAGTAGGTTGCATCTTCCGTATGGTCGGAGGTAAACCGTCCACTGGCCCACATCTTGAGGACACGGT
>JAPLGK010000118.1 GCA_026390195.1 Caldisericota bacterium | reverse complement strand
TGCCCGTCGGCGCATGCCAGGTTGACAAGGCGCCCCTCGCCCAGGACATAGAAGTGCTTGCCGTCGGAAGCATACTCCTCGATGTTGTGCCGGACTTCGTGGTGCTGGGGGTCCTTGTTCCGCAAGTGTTGAACGTCGACTTCGACATCGAAGTGCCCAGCGTTGCACAAGATGGCACCGTCCTTCATGACGCCGAAATGCTCCTTGGTGATAATCTTTACGTTGCCCGTGCAAGTAATGAAGATCTCGCCGATTCTGGCGGCCTCGAGCATGGGCATGACCTGATAGCCTTCCATGTGGGCTTCGACGGACTTGACAGGATCGACTTCTGTAACGACGACCTGGGCGCCGAGGCCTCTGGCACGCATGGCTACACCCTTGGCGACCCATCCGTACCCGGCGACGACCACGACCTTGCCAGCGACGTTCATGTTGGTCGTCCGCAGAATGCCGTCCCAAGCGGACTGCCCGGTGCCGAAACGGTTGTCGAAGAGGTGCTTGCACAGGCCCTCGTTGACCCCGATGACTGGGAACGAGAGTTTACCCGCGCGGGCCAACGCACGGTCACGGATGACTCCGGTCGTGGTCTCTTCGCATGCTCCCACAATGGCGGGCAGCAGTTCTGGATGCTCGAAGTGAACGGCGTTTACGAGATCCCCACCGTCATCGATCAGCAGGTTGGGCTTGGTGGCCAGGACGCTGCTAAAGTACTCCTTGTACTCAGCCGGCGTCTCGCCGCGTTTGGCGAAGACTGTGACTCCGCGTTCAGCAAGTGCCTGAGCCACGTCGTCCTGCGTGGTGATGGGGTTGGACGCCGTAATGGCGACGTTGGCGCCGCCACGCAGCATCACATAGGCCAGGTTGGCAGTTTTGGCCTCCAGGTGGAGAGCGATGACGACATTGAGCCCGGCAAAGGGCTGTTCCTTCTCGAAGCGCTCGGCAACCGATGACAGGATCGGCATGTGACGGATCGCCCACTGCATTTTCTGTTCGCCCGACTGACTGCTCATGACTCACCTCCATGGGAGTAGTGAACGGGCCGCTGGAGGACGGTGTCCCCCACGGCGGCCCGGGGAAGGATCGACTAGCGCGTAAGGACGTAGGGCAGAATGAGTGTGAGCCCGGGCGCCAGCTTGGGAGCGATGCCCGTGACGGCGATGATGGACTGCACGATCTGGCCCGTTCCAAACAGGAGTGCCGCCCCAAGAGCGCCGAATGGGGTCCACTTGCCGAATATCATGGCGGCTAGGCCGATGAACCCGACTCCATTGGGCATGGAGTCGCTGAACCCTGAGAATGAGCTAATGGACAGCGCAGCGCCGCCAACGCCTGCGAGCGCAGCTCCGGCGATGACAGCGAACCAGCGAACGCGGAACACGTTGATACCAAGTGTTGTTGCTGCCTTGGGATTCTCACCGCAGGTACGGATGCGCAGGCCCAGGACCGTGTGGTACAGGAGAACGTGCATGAGAACCGTACAGATGAAGCCGAACCATATCATGAACGAGAGGTTGGAGAGGGCACCCATAAGGGGAATCTTCGCAAGGAAGGGGAGATGTACGCGGTAGGCCTGAGCTCCAAAGTAGTTCTGGAGCTGCGGCGAGTACCCGGTCGTGCTGAAAACGAATTCCAGCAAGTACGTCATGAGGCCGAC
>JAPLGK010000073.1 GCA_026390195.1 Caldisericota bacterium | reverse complement strand
GTATGAAGGGGACCAGATAGTCCCGCTCGAAGTCGACTGCTCGACCATCGACGCCCGCAAAGTAGTCTGGAGCGAACAGCTTCGGGATGCCCTCGCTGTCCACCGTCCAGACCCCGTGGTCGCGCCAGATGCACGGCCTACCTTCTTTCCAAGCCCGCACGTGTCCCGTGTTGAGACTGCGGTGCCCTTGCAGACGTGCACCGCCAAGTCCCATGCCCCAAACGCCCACCTCCTGTTCCAGTCCGTCACCCAGTGCAAACGACTGGAGGGGTGTCGGCTGGAGGTCGACCCTCAGCAGGCTGTCGTGCTTCGTGAGGTCCTTCCAACCGATGTACCCGTGCGACGGCTCATTGAGCGTGTCGTAGCCCGCGACGCATGGCTTCCCTTTCAAGCGCTGCACAACCTGAAGAACAGCGTCCACATAGTGCCGCTGGAGGTACTCCTGCACTGGTTCGCCCTCAACGAGAAGGTGTGGAGCGAAGTCATTGCCCCCAAAAAAGAGCGTGAACATCGTCGCGGACGCCAGCCGACTCGCATTGGTCGGCCAGATGACATGCGAGAACGGGTCTCCGTGCGTCTGATGGACGATGGCGGCGCACGTGTCCGCAAACCGTGTCATGTCGAAGCCGACCGCCTCCAGCGTCCAGCCGGGGGCACCATCGCCCCCCGTGAACCTGCTCCAGACGTCCTGGTGCGGGTCGACGAACACGGTGAAGCCCATGTCCCCTGCCAGCTGGACGACCTGCTCGACGTAGTCCAAGTACTCGGTATCGTACAGCCCCGGCCCTGCGTGCTCGATCGCCTCCCACGTCACGAGGAACCGCAGCAGCGTCAGTCCCCAAGACTTGAGGCGCGACAGGTGCTCGACCGCCTCTGATAGAGGAAACGGCCGGGCCACGAAGGAAACCATGCGGTGGTCGAAGAACCCCTGGGCAAGATGCGTCGCCCCATCCGGGACGACTGGAACCTTGCTGTCCCCTCCGAGGTTGACGCCCCGCAGCAGGAGAGTCCTTCCCTCATCGTCCTTGAACCAGCTGCCGTCAGCATGCAGCATCACGTTGCTCGAAGGGACCTAGACGTTGGCATATGCCATCACCGAGTCCCGGTGTCATCTGTCTTGCGAACAGTACGTGCCGAGAACGGCAGGAGGTCGAGGACCGCTGCTGCTTCATCCCCGGTCAGCCCGAACAGGTCCATGTGCGCCCCATAATCCTGCAGGACGAAAACCTGGTTGCCGTCGTATGTCAGAGTTATCTGCCACCACCAGAGAGACTCGTGACCGGAGCCGTGGCCCCCGACGACAGCCCTGATGACCGCAGGCGTGACGACACCCCAGAACATCAAGGCTCCGTCTTCGCGTCTCCGTTCAATCGTCTCAGCAACCGGTATGAGCAGCTTGATGGCGCCGGTGTCTTCCCGCAGGCAGACGACCTCGAAGGTCCCCGAGCGACGCAGGGCAAACTCGGCAAGGGGGACCCAGAACGCTGTTGAAACGGCAGTCTCGACGCCGGGCAGCATACCCCTCAGGTCAGGAATCGTGATGTGCAGTGATGTGAGCTTGTCGGTCGTCATGTCACAGCAGGCCATATTCGTCCGGAAGCCCAGTCAACGGCGCCTCCAGCATGGCGGGGACATCCCCTGCAACAGTCTCAGACATCATCGTTCTCCCTGTTCTCATGCGACATGATACCAGACACCACCAGTCTACCCCGCGCGGCAGGTAATCAAGGGGTTCCACCGGCCGCGTCACGCACGAATCGGGCCAGATCCTGCCAGGGTCCGATATCGAAGAACCGTCGCGCCAGACCGGAGGTCGACGGCAGGACCCACACCACCGTCCGCCCGAGGCAGTCCGGCTGCCGGCCTGGCACGGCCCGCCGCCCCAGGAACTGAGCTGCCACCGTCCTGCTGGTGAATGCCAGCACGCGTGGCTGCCACCGCAGGACTTTGGACCTGAGCAGTCTGCGCGCCTCGTCCAGATCGACATGGCCATCGAAGATGTGTGTGTCCTGTCCGTGATCGGTCTTGACCAGGTCGGTCAGTCCAATCCCCCAGTTGGCCAGCCGCGGGTATTCTTCAGCCGTAAGCTGGCGGGGCGTCAGTCCGACCTCTGCCAGCGTCTGCCAGAAGCGATTACCCGGGTTGGCATAGTAGGCCCTTCTCTCCCAGGAGACGTCCCCTAGCGCCGAACCACAGAAGACGACTCGCAGACCGTCAGCCAGGACATCCGGGATGAGCTCTCCGGCGCCTCGGCCATCAGGCACCGGTTCTGGCTCCTTCCCGGCCTGCTCATGTCGGTTTCTCATGTTCTCAGTATAGCAGTGTGAGGCCAGCGGCCTGCAAAAATCGCTCCAGACTGTGGTCTCAGGAAGACCGCATCGAGGAGTACTATGAACGGCAAACGCATCTATGGCATCGCAGGAGGCCAGTGTGGCCGCGAGACCTTGCTCGCCATCCTCCGCGAGCATCCCGAGATTCGCTTCGTCTCTCTCGTGGCGATCGAGCTTGCCAGCGACCGGGCAAAGGACCTGTGGAGGCGCATCGATGCTCTCCGTCACGAGCTGGCTGACGATACAGCCGGGAATCCCGCCCTGTGCACCCGGCTGACGTCCGCTCTCTCCAAGAGCGCTCTGCAGGAAGCATCAAAGCCTCAGCTTGTCCTCGCCGACCGCATAGAGCATCTACAACAGCTGAAGGATGAATACCGCAAGCTTGTGTTCTAGTATGCAATCAGGCGGACCTTCCTGGTCCGCCCCGAAGTTCCACCATCCTGCGATCCGTCGTTCCCGCCTTCGCGGGAACGACGAAAAGAGGCCCACCAGCGAGGGAGAGCGTTGCATATGATTCCCTCAACGATATACTTCTGCTCGTGAACAGCAAATGGAGAACCTGACAGTTGTGCCCGCTCCGGATCACCGGAGACCCCATATGTTCTGGCGGCCCATGCCGACGAGTCCTGCTCAGCGCATCCTGCTGAGCTTTACCCTCGTCATCCTTGTCGGAACCCTGCTCCTTCTTCTGCCACAGTCGAACACCGGCGTCCACCCCGGTCTTCTTAGAGCCCTCTTCACAGCTACCAGTGCCACCTGTGTGACGGGCCTGGCCCTCGTCGATACCGGCACCTTCTGGTCGACGTCCGGCCAAGTCGTGATTCTCCTGCTCATTCAGGTGGGAGGACTCGGCTACATGGTCGTGACGACGACGCTCATGGCTGCCTTTCGGAACTCGAGGCTTGGACTGCGCCAGACCGGTGACTTCCGCGAGAGCGTCTCCGCACCATCGCACCGCGATCCCCGCAGTTTCGCCCGCCTCATCGCATCCACGGTGATCATCTGCGAGGGACTGGGGGCCCTGTTCCTTTCTCTGCGCTTCCTCCGCGACATGCCGGCGGGCAAGGCCGTCTGGAACGGCATCTTCAGCAGTGTGAGCGCCTTCTGCAATGCCGGTTTCGATGTTCTGGGCGGAGGAATGACGAGTTTCGAGCCCTACGCGGGCGACATCACGGTCAACCTGGTCGTCCCGGCGCTCATCATCCTGGGTGGACTCGGGTTCCTCGTCATCGATGAGCTCAGGCACCGCCTTTCACATACACAGCACAAGCGACTGTCGACCCATACCAGGACGGTCCTGGGCATCACGGCAGTCCTCGTCGTCGGTGGAGCCGTTCTGATCTTCATACTGGAAAGCATGACCCCTGGGGTGTTCACGCCCCTGTCTCTGAACGAGCGTGTCCTGACCTCCTGGTTCCAGTCGGTAACGGCAAGAACAGCCGGCTTCGACACC
>JAPLGK010000086.1 GCA_026390195.1 Caldisericota bacterium | reverse complement strand
CATTATGGAAGGAAAACGCATCGTCGGCATCAAGACAAACCGCGGCGATTTCAGGTCTCGCTGGGTCGTCAACAGTGCGGGCCTATATTCCGATGTGGTGATGCACAAGGCTGGCCTGCGGCCGGAGTTCAAGATTACGCCTCGAAAGGGCGAGTACTACGTCTTCGACAAAGCCGAAATCACCATCAACAACGTGCTTTTCCCGGTTCCGTCTGCAACCAGCAAGGGAATTCTGGTTACCACGACCGTGCATGGCAATACCATCATAGGACCGAACGCCCTGGAGATAGATGACAAAGAAGACCGCTCAATTACCCGTGAAGGATTGGATGAGATCTGGCAGGGGGCCATCAACCTGATTCCTTCGCTCAGTCTACGATATTCGATAGCCGAGTTTGCTGGACTCAGGCCGGGAGGAAACGCCCCGTGCACCAACCCCGACGTCAAGTACGACAAGGATTTCATCATCGAGATTCCCAAACAGGTCGACGGATTGGTCAATCTTGGCGGCATCGAGTCGCCGGGGCTTAGCTCATCTCCTGCCATTGCCGTCAGGGTCGTCGAGCTGCTCAAGGGCGCCGGTGAGAAGCTGGAGGAAAAGTCGGAATGGAACCCCATCCGCAGGGCTCGTCCGCGTTTCCGCGATATGTTGCCAACTGAGCAGAAGTTGCTGATAGAGAACGATCCGAGTTATGGACGCATCATTTGTCGCTGCGAGAACGTCACCGAGGGCGAAATCGTGGCCGAAATACACGCACCCATACCCGCGCGCACCTACGATGCCATAAAGCGGCGCACCTGGCTGGGTACGGGACGCTGTCAGGGGGGTTTTGATACTCCGCGTGTCGTCGAGATTCTTGCCCGCGAACTGGGTGTCTCATTGCTCGAAATCAGCAAGAAGGGTAAGGGATCAGAATTCCTTGTCCGGCCGACCAAGGATGAGGAGGCAGAATAATGTTGAAGAAAAAATACGACGTGATCGTCATCGGCGCTGGCCCTGCCGGTCTGGCTGCGGCCATAGAAGCAAAGAAGACGGGTGCTCAGGATGTGCTCGTCATCGAGCGGGCACAGGAGCTGGGAGGGATTCTGCAGCAGTGCATTCATAACGGATTTGGTCTCCTGATATTCAAGAAGGACATGCCGGGTCCTGCCTATGCGCAGCACTTTATCGATGAGCTTGCAGGGCTTCACATCGACACGTTGCTGGATGCGATGGCACTCAATGTGACCAGCGAAAGGCATGTGTATGCGACGAGTCGGTGGTCCGGTTTTGTCGAACTGGACACGAGGGCTCTGGTGCTCGCAATGGGCTGCCGTGAGCGAACGCGGGCACAGATTGCTTTGCCGGGAACAAGGCCGGCGGGCGTGTATACCGCGGGAACGGCCCAGCGCTTTGTCAATATCGAAGGCTTCATGCCTGGCAAGCGCTTCGTGATTCTGGGCTCGGGCGACATCGGCATGATCATGGCACGCAGGCTTACCTTCGAAGGTGCTAAGGTAGAACGCGTGCTGGAAATCATGCCCTTCCTGACCGGCCTGACGCGAAACTATGTGCAGTGCCTTATGGACTACGATATTCCACTCCAGTTGCATCATACGGTCAAGCGCATTATCGGCAACGACAGGGTAGAAGCCATAGAATCGGTTCAGATCGACAAACAGCGCCAGCCGATGCCGGGCACCGAGGAGACCATTCCGTGTGATACACTGTTGCTTTCGGTGGGTCTCATCCCCGAGAATGAACTCTCGCGCAAGGCGGGCGTTTCACTTGATCCGATCACCGGTGGCCCGTTTGTCGATGAAAAAATGGAGACCAGCGTGCCGGGCATTTTTGCCGCGGGCAACGTGGTGCATGTCTACGACTTGGTGGATTGGGTGACTCAAGCCGCGTTGTTATGCGGGCGGAACGCGGCGCAATACGCCATCACTGAACGCAAAAACCACGGCCGACGGGTAAAGATGAAAGCCGGAGACAATGTTCGCTATGTCGTCCCTCATGTCATGGACAAGGAAAGCCTGGCGGAGTCGGCCCAGCGTTTACAGATGCGCGTGACACTGCCGATCGAGGAACCCGTCTGGGTCGAAGTCATGAACGGCGAAGAACGCGTGACCAGAAAGGCGGAACTCTACGTGCGCCCGGGCGAGATGGTCAATATCGACATTCCGCAGTCTGCCTATGACGCGGTGCAACGCGCGTCCGAGCTGAGCGTGCGAGTCGTCAGGAAATAAGGAGACTGATATGACGCAGGAACATAGGGAGTTTATCTGCATTACATGTCCAAGGGGCTGCGCCTTGGACGTGACGATGGAGGGCGAGG
>JAPLGK010000083.1 GCA_026390195.1 Caldisericota bacterium | reverse complement strand
CAATCGACGCGCCTGCCGTTCGTGCGGCTCCGCGGTGGACGAAAGGTCGAGGAGGGCAACTTCTGACATGTTTACCTTCAAGCAGACACTGCGAGACCTTGCGCGACATCCTGTCCGCACTCTTCTGGTTTCAATCCTGGTAGCTGTGCTGATGGTCGCAAGCGCCGGCATCTATGCGATGTCAATCGACGTGCGCCACACCATTGTGGAGATCGAGAGGACACACTCTATCAACGCATACCTCTTGCGCGGTCTGGACCAGACTTCTATCCAGACTCTTCTCGAACAGATGCAGAAAGATGAAGCCGTAGCCCGTGCGGAATATGTGAGTCCCGCAGACGGCCTCAAGAAGCTTGAGACTCAGTATCCCCAGTTCGCAAGCGTATTTAGCGACCTGACGCGCAATCCGATTCCACCTCTCATCCGGGTCTATCCGGTCTCTGTCCAGGGCATCGCCGGCTTGGCTGCGGAGCTTCGTTCTCTTGCGGGTGTTCAAACCGTGGAGTATGACGAAGGCTCGGTGCAGGGGATGGCCAACGCGAACGCATTTGTCCACAGCCTCCTGCTCTACGTGTTGGTCCTCGCCGCCTTTCTCTTCATTGCGGGTTTCTGCCTCATGGCATTCAGCATCATCAACGGCAAGCGAAAAGAGACTGCTGTGCTGAGCGTGGTCGGTGCCAGCAACCTCCAGGTTCTTCTCTCAACGCCCGCCCACCTGGTCGCTGTCTGGGCGCTTGCATCAGTCCTCTTCGCCGTTGTTCTCCCCAGCGTCATCAGGTATTCCACGACACGCCTCAAGGTGTCCTTTTCGTGGGTGACACCCGAACCTGTGGGAGTAGTCTACGCTGGAGCCGCCTCCGTTGTTCTGCTGGCTTCCCTGGCTTGCCTCCTTCTGGCCTGCGTCATTGCAACGCTGCTCGCCTATCGCATTGACGAGGAACAGCGTCGAGAGGAGACGCTTCTCGAATGAGAACCCTGAGGTTTCTCACTGCCATTGTCCTGATTCTCTCCCTGTTTGTGGGCGCCTCCGTGTTCCCTCCTCGCGTCGAAGGAGACCTCACGAGCGACCTCAAGGCCGCTCAGCAGAAGATGGACCAGCTGAAGGCACAGCTTCAGGAGATTCAGAAGCTGATCAAGGAGAACAAGTCGGCCAAGTACAACCTCCTGAGTCAGTTGACCTCCCTCAATGACCAAATGGATCAGCTGGAAGGTGACATAGGAGAGATCGACAGCAGCATCGCCCAGCTCGAGACTCTCCTCACCAGGACAGCGGCTCAGATCGTCATCAGAGAAAAGCAATACAACGAGCTTTCAGCAGGAATCGAGTCGTCAATCGATCTCCTCTACCACGTGTCCAACCTCGACGTCGCAGGTCTTCCTTTCACAGGCGGAGATCTTAATGCCACTGTCGAAGCTCAGCAAGGGGTATCGGCCGTCCTTCAGCAGATCACAGCGTCTCTGTCTGCGGTGAGCACACAGAAACTCGCTCTGCAATCGGACCGCGCCGACTATACACAGACGAAGAACCAGCTGGAGCAGGTGTACGCGCTCAAGAAGGAACAGGCAAGCCTTCTAGCAGAGCAGAAAGCCGCCACACAGCAGACCCTGAACTATCTGGCAGCCACAGGTAGTCAATACTCTGCCGATGACAAGCGCATTCAAGACGAAATCAGCCGCGAAAACAAACTCATCGACCAGATTGTCGCTGAGATCGACCGGCAGCAACATCCTGGCAATGACCCCACAGGCAAGCTCCTGTGGCCCATACCCGGCACCATTCGTATCACCGAGCTCTTTGGGATGCGCCACGACCCGATCAACGGTGCGTGGGAGATGCACAACGGCATTGACATAGGCTGTCCGATGTCGACGACGCTTCTGGCTCCCGCTGACGGCGTTGTTGAGTACGAAGGGAGATTCTCGGGGTATGGCAATATGCTGATGCTTCAGTGTGGCCAGCACATGACTCTGCTCTTTGGACATCTCAAGTCGTTCATTGCCAAGAAGGGACAGTCCGTGAAACGTGGTCAGGTGATAGCACTTACAGACAACACGGGCTGGAGCACGGGACCTCATCTGCACTTTGAGGTCCGGATCGATGGCACTGCGAAGAACCCGATGCTCTATCTTGGGCCGAAACCGTAGCGCTCACAGCGAAAGGAGATTCCCATGCCAACCAGAAAATCCTCGCTTGTCATAGCAGTAGCCGCACTGCTCGTTGTCGTGATCGCATTCTGGGCAGGATTCGTCGCCTATCCGTTTCTTGCACCACGCCTGACAGGCTCTTCCCGGCCATCATCTGTCCAGACGACCATCGACCGCGAAACCTACCTCAGACTTTCGGGCGAGGTGTATGACACCTTGAGTCTCCAGTACTACCAGAAGGTCGATGCGGGCAAGCTCCTCAAGGGACAGGTTGCCGGTCTCGGCGACCCATACACTGAACTGTTTACGCCTGCCGAGGCGGCGGATTTTCGCGAACAGCTGTCCGGCGAATACGTCGGCATCGGTGTCGTCATCACGCCGAGCACGAAAACTGATGCCATCGAGATCGTGAGGGTGTTTGCCGGTACGCCTGCAGAAGAGGCTGGGCTGAAACCTGGAGACCTCATCGATAGCATAGATGGCACGACCGCTCGGAAACTCGACCTCGATGTCGTCTCTGCTCGTGTCAAGGGCAAGGCGGGTACCTCTGTCCTATTGAAGATCGAACGCGCTGGAACACTTCTCGACTACACGGTTGTGCGGCGCCAGGTTGAGCTCCCGGTTGTCGAGAGCAGCATGATCGGGAACAAGGTTGGCTGCATCTCGGTCTCCTCGTTCAGCTCCGGTGTTGCTGTGAAGTTTGCCCAGGCGCTTCACGCACTCGAGGATCAGAAGATTCGCGGACTGGTCATCGACATGCGGGACAACGGTGGCGGCTATCTGAATGAGTGCCTTGACATGCTCTCGAACTTCATACCCCATGGAACAGCTCTGTGGACGAAGGAGGCTGGAGGCGAAGCAAACCCCGTGACCGTCAATGGTGGCAGTGTGTCGTTTCCGATCGTCGTTCTGGTCAACGAAAACTCTGCGAGCGCTTCCGAGATCTTCTCAGCTGCAATGCAGGAGAACGAGGCCGCTCTCGTCGTGGGAACCAAAACGTTTGGCAAAGGAGTCATCCAACGAAGCTGGGACCTCTCGGAGGGATACGAGCTGAAAGTGACGGTCGAGGAGTACTACACGCCAAACAAGAACGCGATCCAGAACAAGGGGCTGACTCCCGACATCGTGGTGGCGGATCCGGCCCCCGCAGTATTAGGAACACTTCCGGGAGATGGTCAGCTCGCACGTGCCGTCCAGATGCTGGAGGAAGGAGAGCACCCATGATCGTCGTGGTATCTGGTCCTGGAGGCGTCGGCAAGAGCACTGTCGTCGCGGAACTACTGCGACGCCACCCAGACATGCACCGCTCGATCTCCGTGACGACGAGGGCCCCCCGACCGGGGGAATTGGACGGCGTCGACTATCGCTTTGTGACCGAGGAACAGTTCACAGATTGGATTGACAAAGGGCTGTTCGCCGAGTATGCTGATGTACGTGGTCATCACTATGCGACGCTGAAGTCCTCGCTTGAGTCTGTCAGGCCGCAGGAGATTCTCGTCCTGACCATCGATATTCATGGCGGTCCCAGCATAAAGCACCTGTTCCCGGGAGCCCTTCTGATTTTCCTCAAGCCCCCGGATGTGATGGAACTCGAACGCCGACTGGAGTTCAGAGGCTCGGAAACGCCCGAAGAGATAGCTGGACGCATCGAGCTTGGTCAATACGAGATGACTTGTGCCAAGGACTACGATTACGTGGTCACGAACCGCGACCTTGAGACCACGGTCGACATTGTCGACGGCATAATCCGCAGCGTACTGCGGAGATAGGAGTTGTGCATGGACGAGCAGAAAGAACAGCCTACCCAACAGCCAGAGCTGGCAAATCTCTATCTGGAGACGTTGATTGCGAAAGTTGACACGAACAAGTATCGGCTCATTCGTCAGCTTCTTGATACATCGCATCAGTTGCTCGAAGAGAAGACCGACCCGCTCCGCGAGCCCGTTGACGACATCCTTCGGAAGTCCGCCGGCCGCATGGTGGCCGGTGCGGCACGCGATGCTTCAAACCCCGTCATCGAGGACGCCGAAACCAAGCGCTAGCGTATCCTGAAGTCCGATCACTTGCGAAGAAGCGTCAATCACCCCGTACGAGCGTGCGGGGTGTCGACAACTTGCGAAAGGAGAGACCCATGGACAGGAATGCGCGCATCAGTCAGACCGTAGAGTTTGTGACAATCGGGCATCCCGACAAGGTCGCCGATCAGATATCGGACGCGATTCTGGACGAACTGCTTACGAAGGATCGCTACAGCCGCGTTGCCTGTGAGACATTTGTCACACATGGTCTGGTCATCGTCGGGGGAGAGATAACCACCGAGGCATTCGTCGACGTCGACGGCGTCGTGCGGTCGACCATCGAGAGCATTGGCTACAATCACCCGAAATATGGGTTTGACGCCAAGACCTGTGCGGTTGTCAGCGCAATTGGCCGCCAGTCTCCGGACATTGCCCAGGGTGTCGACGCAGGTGGGGCCGGGGACCAGGGTATCATGTATGGCTACGCCACAGACGAGACGCCGGAGTATATGCCGCTGCCATACGAACTGGCGCGTAGGCTCACCATGCGGCAGGAGGAAGTCCGGCAGCAGAATATCCTTGACTATCTGGGCCCGGATGGCAAGAGCCAGGTCACGCTGGAATACGATGGCGACAAGCCCGTGTACCTGCGTTCTGTCGTTCTCTCGTCTCAGCACCTCGATACCGTTCTTGATCCAGACGATTCCTCACGAATGTCGAATGATGCCCGTGAGGAAATCATCGAAAAGATCGTACGGCCGTCGTTGCCCTCTGACCTTCTCGACAGCAAGACCACGATCTTTGTGAACCCAACCGGCAAGTTTGTCGTGGGCGGCCCACAGTCCGACACGGGCATGACGGGCCGCAAGTTAGGCATCGACACCTACGGGGGACGTATCCCGCATGGCGGAGGAGCCTTCTCTGGCAAGGACCCCACAAAAGTGGACCGATCGGCCACCTATCTTATGCGGTATCTCGCGAAGAACGTCGTGGCAGCCGGCATTGCTCACCGATGCCTAACACAGGCTGCGTATGTCATCGGTCAGAAGGACCCCGTTTCCTTTGAGGTTTCCTTCGAGGGCACTGGCGCGCTTCCCGAGTCGATCGTACGAGACATCATAGCGAAGAATGTCGAAATGACTCCTACTGCCATCATCGATTATCTCGGCCTTCGAAAGCCCATCTACCGCCAAACGTCCATGCATGGTCACTTCGGACGTCCGGGATTCAGCTGGGAAGAACTTGACCTGGTTCGAGAACTCAAGAGCTGGCTCAAGATCTAGCCCGTGGTCGGCAGTTTCGCCGTTTTGACACAGAGAGGTCCGTTTTCGCGGAATCTCCTTGCGTACGATCTCCGTTCGGTTGGGGACAAACCGGAACCAGGAACGTGGTTTCTGGTTCCTTTCCTGCACGATGTCGCGCCTGCCCTGCTCGTGTCGACCTCTGGTCCTGAGAGTCCCTGGTCCGAGACGGGGGGGCTTCCTCTCCCCGCTCTGAGTGTGTGCTCAGCTCCAGGCATTTATCCAGAGCTGGGGCCTGAAGTGGCAGCGCTTCAGCGTTCTCTCGAGCGACAGGTCCTTGGTTGGGAAGATGCCCTCGCGATCGTCCGTTTCCTGCAGGCATCTCAACCGCACAACCGCAGCAGGGCTCGTCTCACGGTAAGCGAACCGGCACTGCTTCTGCACAATCTGCAGGTGATGGCCGCGCGGGACCCCTCCTTTTCCGCAACAACCGCTCCGGTGCGCCAACTGCTTTCAGATACTGAAGCCACAGCTCATTTACAAAGCGCACTCTGGAGACTCTCGACCCCCGCACGGCGCAAGCTGTATGAGCAGGGATTCGTTGTCGACCGCGGACTAGCCGACACCGAGCCACGAGTGTCCCGCACACGGGGCAACCGTACTGATCCACAGCTCCTTATCGGATCGTTTGCGAACAGGGCGATCCGCTTTCGCCGGGCAATAGAAGTCGCGATCGCCGACGGTGACAGCGTTGCCCTCATCGTCAGCTCAGATGTCCTCGCGAGTCTTTACGAAGGACTCCTGTCCCGCGACTGGGGCATTCCGGTTGTTCGTTGGCCCTCAGCTGGCACCAGACGCTTTCAGGGCGACCGCCACTCGACCGTCTGGCTGAGCACCCGTCAATTCTCGTCGTTGATCGTGCCTGAAATCGTGCTTGTTGCCGTGGATCTGGGAATTCCCGGGGAGTGGCCCTTCTTCTGGCAACGCTTCTCGCTGAGAAGTCTTCTCAGTGTTGCAGCTGACATGAGCAAGGCGCACTGCATCCCCTGTCTGGTTGGCGTCAGTGTGCCGACCCTCTCAGTACTGGACGCGTGTGGAGTCCCGACAGACTCCGCGCTGGGCTCAGTGGTGGTTGAGAATCCTGCTCACGAGACTGCCAGGTTCGTTCTTCGGAGTCAGAACGCTGCCCTGGTGAAGCAGTCTGGGCCTTCGGGGGTTCTCCTCGCACCCACGATGCGACTCCTCAGGCAAAGCTACGACCATGGTAGGGACTCTATGCTTCTCCTCAACATCCGCGGTTTCGCGACGCTGATCGAGTGCTCGGAATGTGGGTATACGGCAACATGCCCCGACTGTGGTGCGACGCTGACCCTGGGAGGCGACAGGAAGAGGCTCTTCTGCAAACAGTGCGGTCATTCGGAGGCTCCGCCCGATGTCTGTCCCAACTGCCATGGGACACAACTTCGGTCACGCGGGTATGGCTTGGACCACCTCGTCCGTGAGCTCCAGCGTACGTTTCCGGTCTCAGCCGTCCAGCTGATGACCCCCAGCGACGAGACCGTGATTGCGCCAAACACTGGTCCGTCGCTGTTTCTCGGCACGTATGCCGACGTCCAGCGCATCGCTGTTCTGAAGCCTGAGCTCGTCGTCTTCCCCGACGTGAGCGTCGGGCTCCGACACCCGGTGTTCGACAACATTGAGCAGCTGGCTGTCGTTGTCCGTGGCGCGGTTGCAGAAACAGCGCCGGGTACCGTTCTTGTCCAGCTGGACCGTCGCTCCACAGGCCTGCGAGTGGTTCTGGACGGTAGTGAGACCATGGCAGCCTTCCTCGAACACGAGAGGGAACAGCGCCGCGAGCTGTTGATGCCACCTTTCGCACGTCAGTTCGTCGTACGTGTCTCGTCTCGCGGCGCGAGCCCCGACGTGGACGCAATAACCGGCGCCCTGGGGGACGCGCTTGCTGCGGAAGGAGTGGATTTCCGCGGGCTGCACGCGGACCTGTTGACACTCTCAACTCAGGCAAGAGTCCTCTCTCTCGAGTTCCGTGCCGACTACCTGCAGGCGGCCCTTGGACTGCGTGTCGGCACCGCACTCGCTCACAATAGGCGCTTCCAGAATGCCGCCATCCGGGTATACTAATCACATGAAGATCGTGCTGATCGGCAGTCCCGTCCTTCGGAAGAAGGCAAAACCCATACGCAAGATGACGAGGGAGCTCGTTCATCTGGCCGAATCGATGGAGGATTTCATGAAACCGACAGGAGTCGGCCTGGCTGCCCCTCAGATTGGCCTCAGTCAAGCGTTCTTCATCTACAATATCGGGGAAGGACTCCATCTCGTGGCGAATCCTCAGATCTTGGAGCGCAAGGGATCAGAAAGTGCTGAGGAAGGCTGTCTCAGCGTTCCGGGCGTTTATGCTCCAATCGACCGTGCTACTGAAATCACGCTGTCATACCTGGATCGTACGGGCAAGAGACGCATCCACAAGTTTGTCGATTTTGAGGCTCGCGTCATCCAGCACGAGTTCGATCACCTCCAGGGCATGCTGTTCGTCGATCGGATCACTGACCCGTCCACAATTTCCGTGCAAGAAGGAAGCCCTGTCGCCGCCGTACTGACTCAAGCAATCCAGGGGAAGGGACTGCAGCTCTGACGATGGTCCTCGACGTTCGCCGCATCGCTGTCTTTGGTTCGTCACCGATTTCGGTCCCGGTCTTTGACGCCATCAGATGCCGGTTCCACGTCGTCCTTGCTGTCGTGTCAGAGGAGCCTCGCGTCCGCCGAGGCAAGCTCCTGGCCAACCCCGTACAAGCGTGGGCGCGGTCTCATTCAATCCCCGTGCTCAATGGCGAAGAGGCCGCGGAAGAGGTTCTGACAAAGAGACTGGTCGACGATGCCGTTGACTTCCTGTTCCTGCTTTCCTACGGCAGACTCCTCCCACAGACTCTCCTGGATGCGCCGCGTATCGCTTCCGTCAATCTGCATCCGTCCCCGTTGCCCTG
>JAPLGK010000203.1 GCA_026390195.1 Caldisericota bacterium | reverse complement strand
CCATTTGTCGAGTCGCACGTCCACCTCGATACGACGCTCACGGCGGGCGAGCCCAGATGGAACGAGAGCGGAACGCTGTTCGAGGGGATCGAACGCTGGTCCGAACGAAAGGCACTGCTGACCGAGGAGGACGTCGTGCGTCGTGCCACGAAGGCTATCGAGTGGCAGGTTTCGCATGGCATCCTGCACATCCGGTCGCATGTGGACATCTGTGATCCGAAGTTGACTGCTCTCCGGGCGCTGATCGAAGTCAAGCGAGTCATGGCGCCATTCGTCGACATTCAGCTGGTGGCGTTCCCGCAGGACGGGATTCTGGGGTTCGAGGGCGGAGCAGCGCTACTCGAAGAGGCCCTCTGCCTGGGTGCGGATGCTGTTGGAGGAATCCCTCACTATGAACTGACACGTGAGGACGGTGTCGAGTCGCTGAACATCATCTTTGCGTTGGCTGAGAAGTATGGGAAGCTGATCGATGTGCACTGTGACGAGATCGACGATGAGCAATCTCGCTTTGTCGAGGTCATGTCGGCCCTGGCTCTGCGTACGGGGATGCGTGACCGGGTCACCGCAAGCCACACGACGGCCATGCACAGCTACAACGGGGCGTATGCGTCGAAACTCCTGAGATTCTGCGCCAGAAGCGGCATCAACTTCGTCGCGAATCCCCTGGTGAACATCCACCTGCAGGGACGTTTCGACACGTATCCCAAGCGACGTGGTCTGACGCGGGTCAAGGAGATGGCGGCGATGGGCATCAATGTCAGCCTTGGTCATGACGACATTCTCGACCCCTGGTATCCGATGGGGACCGGGAGCATGCTGGACGTGGCGCATATGGCAGTGCATGTCGCCCAGATGACAGGGCGGGAAGAAATGCGTTCCGTTTTTCACATGGTAACGGATGCTGGGGCCCGCACACTGCACGTTCAGGATTCCTACGGCATTGAAGTGGGAAAGCCGGCTGACCTGGTCATCTTGGATGCTCTTGACGAGCTGGATGCCTTGCGACGGCAAGGCGTCGCCCGATTTGTGCTGAGCAAGGGAAAGGTCGTGGCACGAACGACGCCAGCCGAAACCACCGTTCTACTGCAGGGTACTTCCCGTCCGATCGACTACCTGCGGTAGCGAGAACAACGATCACATCCC
The DNA here is from genome assembly GCA_026390195.1 of Caldisericota bacterium. Classification (GTDB taxonomy): domain Bacteria; phylum Caldisericota; class Caldisericia; order Cryosericales; family Cryosericaceae; genus Cryosericum. The sequence goes on along the minus strand of JAPLGK010000203.1, from coordinate 2,774 downwards.
AGTCAGCAAGGGCCCTAGAGGCCGAGCGATTGCTCGAATTGTGAGACGGTCATGATCTCCACTCCCATGGCAGCCATGTCTCTGAGGTTGGACAGCTGGATCTCGTCCGTCTGGGACGCCGTGGCATCCGAGAGTACGGTCGTTGCATAATCCAGCGAGAGAGCGTCGTTTGCTGTCGCACGTATGCAGTTGGGAGTCTGCACGCCGGTAAGGATCAACTTGCGGGTGCCAAGCCGCCGCAGGAGCGCGTCAAGGTCGGTCGCGAAGAACGCCGACCATCGGGTCTTGACGATGGTGAAATCCCACGGAGCGGGCGCAAGCTGAGACAATTCCTCTGCTCCGGGAGTTCCGGCAATCAGAAACCCTCCCGTCTCTGCGAAGAGTGCTCGCCGGCTCTGGTCGACGTCTATGCCCGTGGCCCGATGCCGGCGGATCACATGGATGATCGACTCGTTGGCGGACCGAGCGGCTTTCAGTGCTCGCTGCAGACTCGGTACCATGGCGGGCCCTCCTGCGACAAACAGCGGCGATGCCGGAGACAGAAAGTCCTGCTGCATATCGATGACAAGTACTGCCACATCAGCAATATTCACTGGTTCCTCCTCGGCAGGCCACAACCATGCGCCCACTATACACGTTTCGGCTTGCCACTCCACGTGAGCATTATGCATCCTTGCAGTTTTCCGTTACGTAATTATAATTCGCTTACCGAAGAAAAGACCGAAGCAGAGCCTGCTGATGAGAGCCCTTTCCCGGGCCCTTGACCTCTCTCGAGGATCTGCTGCCGACACTAGGCTGTGGGCGGCAGATTGTTGTCTCGATAGTGATCCACGAAGCGGTCGCGCATGCCATACACATGCTTTCGGAGCCGTTGTGCCTGGACGTGGAACTGATTGCCCTTGATGAGGACTGAGGCTGCCAGGGCAACGACGAGGACGTAGTCTGGGTACCATGGCTTGTGGAGGACAATCCAGATGACGACTGGGACAGCCCCGACTGCTGCAACGAACGGAGAGAAGTGCACCTTGGCCTTGATGCGAGGGACAAGCTTCCAGATGACGCCAGCGATAGCCGCGAAGGGGAGTGCCCACAGGACTGATTCCAAGTACCCGTAAAGTACAATTCCCAGGGTTGTCGCGACACCGCCTCCACCCCTGAATTGGAAGAAGACTGGCCAGTTGTGCCCCACGATGACGGCCGTGAACGAGGCAATCGGGACCCACGAGGGGACCACCATGGAATGCAAGACGAGGCTGAGCACATAGCCCTTCATGACATCGAGCAGACCAACAGTGAGGCCATAGCCCCAACCATACTGGCGGACACTCCCCGAAACACCAGGGTTGTCCTTCAGTCGAATATCCTCGTGCTTGACCACGAAGCTGAGGACGAGGCCCCAGCAAACAGAACCCCACAGGTACGATGCCACGACCAATGCCCCGTACTTGAGCCAGATGCTCATCAGGATCCTCCCGACCGTGCCTCGATGTCCGAATACGTTGCCAGCGATCCGCTCCTACTCGCAGCCTCAGTTTAAATCAATGTTCCGGCCAGCGGTGATCATCGTTGTTTCTGGTGTTGCCTGTGATGCCGCAGTTGTCTTGGAGGTCGTATGGGTTTCTGGACTGTTCTCGCTATAGCGGTGGGGCTTTCGATGGACGCGTTCGCCGTGTCCGTGGCGAACGGGTGCCGGATAGAGCGGGTGACTCTACGCGATGCGTTGCGGCCGGGCTGGTGGTTTGGTGGGTTTCAGATGCTTATGCCCGTGCTGGGCTGGTTTGGGGGCCTTGCGCTCAGAGACGTTATCCAGAGCTTCAGCCACTGGGTTGCGTTCGGTCTCCTCGTTTTCGTCGGCGGCAAGATGCTGGTCGAAGCTGTGCGTGGTAGAGACCATGAGGACGAGTGCCGGGAAGAGAAGTGCAGCACGCGCGACATGCTTGTCCTTGCGATAGCCACAAGTATCGACGCGCTAGCGGTCGGGCTGAGTTTGTCGGTCCTGCGGGTGTCGATCTGGTGGCCGGCCCTGCTTATCGGGCTCGTGACATTCACGTTCTCGCTGGCAGGAACTCTCCTGGGTGGCAGCATCGGAAAACTGGTCAAGGACAAGGCCGAGATTCTGGGGGGTCTTGTCCTTATTGGCATTGGGATCAAGATATTGCTGCAGGGATTGCACTAGGACGGACTGCTGCGGAGGGGACGGAGGCTTGCACATGGCACACACGTTGTTCAATGATGAGGTCAAGTATCACGTCAGGTTGAAGCAGGGCGATGTTGGCAGGTATGTCCTGTTGCCCGGTGACCCCGGTCGCTGTGAAGTCATCGCCAAGTGGTTCGACAATCCGGTGAAGGTTGCGCAGAACAGGGAGTATGTCACATATACGGGAACGCTCCTGGGCGAGAAAGTTTCTGTGACGTCGACCGGAATCGGAGGCCCTTCGACCGCGATTGCAGTCGAAGAACTCGCGATGATTGGTGCGGAGACCTTCATACGGGTCGGAACGTCGGGAGCGATGCAGCCCGATATCGGCATCGGAGATCTGGCGATCGTTACGGCCGCGATCCGCGACGAAGGGACAACCAGACAGTATATGCCCATTGAATTTCCGGCAGTGGCCAACATCGACGTGACTCTGGCACTCAGAGCGGCTGCGGAACAACTGCATCTTGCCTTCCACCTGGGCGTGTCTCAGTCAAAAGACTCGTTCTACGGCGAGGTTGAGCCCGATCGCCAGCCACTTGCAGAGCAATTGAACGCACGTCGCAGGGCGTGGATC
>JAPLGK010000026.1 GCA_026390195.1 Caldisericota bacterium | reverse complement strand
CATCTTCCCCAAGCGGTTGTTGCGGTTGATGACCCGGCGGTACAGCTCGTTGAGGTCGTCGGACGCAAACCGGCCACCCTCCAGCTGAACGAGGGGCCGAAGGTCCGGCGGAATCACCGGGATGCGGGTCATGATCATGTCCGTGGGCTTCCGGCTATTGTTGATGAGAGCCGTGACCACGTCCAGCTGCTTGACGGCCTTTGCGCGGTCCTGACGAGACTTGCCCTTGATCCGGAGAAGGAGGTTATCGCGCATCTTGTACAGGTCGAGGTCCTTCAGGAGTTCGAGGAACGCCTCGGCGCCTTTCCTGGCGACGAACTTCTCGCCCTTCAGGCGGCGATCGCGGTATTCCTCATCCGTGAGGAGCAGCTTGCGGACCAGGCTCTCGCCGTTGCCTGGGTCCAGGACAAGCCAGCTGCCGAAATAGACGACCTTCTCGACCGCCTTGCTAGGCATCTCGAGGAGGAGCGCAATGTAGTTGACGGCGTTACGGAAGTACCAAATATGTGCTACTGGAGCGTGGAGTTCGATGTGTCCCATGCGCTCACGGCGAACGTTGGAATCAGCTACTTCGACGTGGCACTTGTCACAGACCTGCCCCTCGAAGCTTTTTCCCTTGAGCTTGCCGCAACGGCACTGAAAACTCTTGGTCGGCCCGAAGATGATCTCGCAGAATAGTCCATGAGGCTTCGGTTTGCCACTCCGGTAGTCAAGCGTCTCAGCTTCAGCAACCTCTCCGTGTGACCAGCTGCGTATTTCCTCGGGTGAAGCCAGGTGGAGGGACAGAGCCTCGATCTTGTTGTTTCTCAATCTTCCTCCCTTCGAACTACTCTTCTTCCTCAGCGACCATGGTGGCCTTCGCGTCGGCAATGATCTTCTCAGCAATACGCTCGGGCACTTCCTCGTAGCGATTGACTTTCATCGAGTATGTACCGGTTCCCTGGGTAATGGATCCCAGGTCGATACCATAGTTCAACATCTCTGCAAGTGGGACAGACGCCTTGATGATCTGCTTGCCCTGCATGTTTTCCATGCCTGAGATCTTGCCACGCTTGCTCGTAAGGTCACCCATAACGTCGCCCATATACTTCTCGTCGACGATGGTTTCGAGCGCAACGATCGGCTCCAGCAGAATGGGGTTGCACTGCTCAAATCCCTTCTTGAACGCCAACGATCCAGCCAGCTTGAAAGCCATTTCCGACGAGTCGACGGGGTGGTAGGACCCGTCAACAACGGCAACCTTAATGTCCACCGCGGGGTATCCGGCCAACTGGCCCCTGTTCATGGTCTCCAGCATACCCTTCTCAATGGCGGGGATGTACTGCCTCGGGATTGCTCCTCCGAAAACCTTGTTCTCGAAGACCCAGCCACCACCGCGATCGTTTGGTTCCATCTCAATCCAGCAATGACCGAATTGGCCGTGACCACCAGTTTGCTTCTTGTGCTTGCCCTCCACGCGCGCCTTGCTCTTGATCGTCTCGCGGTATGGTACCCGGGGCACTTCCAGGTCGATGTTCACCCCGAATTTCTTCTGAAGACGCTCCACGATAACCTGAAGATGGGCTTCACCCAAGCCGCTGAGGATGGTTTCATGGGTCTCTGCATTCTTGTCGATGACCACGGCGGGTTCTTCTTCTTTGAGCCGGCTCAGGGTGGAGCTCAGCTTGTCGTCGTCGGCCCTGGTCTTCGGTTTGAGAGAGCGCATAAGGAGGGGCGGTGAGAACACGATGGGCGCCAGATCGAGAGGGGCATCTTTTGTCGAAATCGTGTCATTCGTCGCAGTCTGCACCAATTTCGAGATGACGAGGATGTCCCCGGCGACTCCTTCGTCCGCCGGTTCCTGCTTCTTCCCAATCATGTGGAAGAGGCCACCGACTTTCTCTGAGACATCTTTCGTTCCGTTATAGATTTCGTGAGCGATCTTCCCGCTATAGACGCGCAAAAACGACAACTTGCCGACGAACGGGTCCGAGGTGGTCTTGAACACAAGCGCCGCTACACGCGCCGTCGGATCTGCCTGGAGTTCCAGCATCTCATCGGTACCCTTGCGAGTCGCTTGGACCGAAACCTCCACGGGTGAAGGAGCATAGGACGACAGGAAATCCAGGAGGTAGTCGCAACCAACCCCTTTCAGGGCAGACACGCCAAGGACTGGGAACACCTGGCGTCTCCTGAACGCTTTCGTGAAAACCATCACAAGCTCGTCCTGAGTCAGAGCCTCCCCCCCAAGGTACTTTTCCATGATGGCGTCATCCGATTCCGCAACAGCTTCCGTGAGGGCAACGCGCGCCGACTCGAAGTCGGACCTGACAGCATCGGGAATAGCATCAGAGACACTCGCCTCGTCCTTGCCGGCTGTGTACGCATAGACCTTGCCAGTGAGGACGTTGACAAACGAAGAGAAAGCAGGACCTGAGACAATCGGGATCGTCAATGCGACGACCTTGTGTCCAAAAGC
>JAPLGK010000180.1 GCA_026390195.1 Caldisericota bacterium | reverse complement strand
GATCCAGTACTCTCTATCCTGCTGCCTTCACTCGACGAGGCAGGCACAAAGGAAGCACAGGAGCATCTGGAACGTGAGACAGAGGCGTTGAAGCGACAATTGAGCGAAACAGCTGCCCAACTTGATGCCTCCAGAAGCACGGATGAGGTTGTGAGGGACGTTCTCCAGGCTTCTCTCGCGCGGCGCCTGGATCAAGCAACGATCGACGACTGGATGAACAAGGATTATCCGCGCCTCCACTCGTTTTTCCCCGGCTACAGACTCAAGTCCGTACCCGTGTTGGGGGATGAGCTCGGGACTCGTCCGGCATATGATGATCCAGAAGCGGTTGCCCTGAAGGGTGCCTCGCTCGACCACCGACAGACCGTCTGTCCGATAGCGTCTTCCCGTCGCTGGCTTTCGCCTGAGATCGCTCTCATGATGACCTATTTCCCTGGCAAAGCATATATCCAGACCGCAATCAGCAGCTGGGACCCATGTCTGGCATTTCACGTTCAGCGAGAGGCATTCATCACGGCACTTTCCCTGTTCGAGCTGCAGAACATCGCCAACCTCGATGGCATGCTGACACCGCAGAACAGTCTGCTTACGACGCTCCAACTCCTCGTCGAAGACGCAACAGCTGCGCTCGATATCGAGATCCTGCAGAACAGGCTAACCCACCATGATGCCTGTTCGTTCCTTCGGGAACGCGTCCCATTGCCTCCCGACCTTGCATCCTCGTTCTCATCGATCGCCACATTCGACTTTGGCGTCTCTCTCGCCCGGTTCATGTTCCGCACTCGCTTCCGCGAAATGCGCAGAATCTCCCGGACCAGCAACAAGAAGATCTCCTGGGCCTCGTTCTACCAGAGCATCTTCGAGCAGGGTACATTCGACCCCGCTCAACTCAAGAATTCATGAGCGGTGAGCCTCAGCTCACGACGGCCAGCGCTGACCGTCCGCTGTTCCTTGCCATCGCCGGCAACATCGGCGTAGGAAAGTCCACGCTGACCCGTCATCTGGCCGACAAGTGGGGGCTTACTCTGCTCCCTGAGCCGGTCAAACAGAACCCTTTCCTCAGGCTCTACTACGATGACCCCAAGCGATGGGGCATACAGTCACAACTCTTCTTTCTCACGCAACGAGTGAAGCTCTTCAAGGAAGCCGGCAACCTGAATCATGCCAAGATCGTGGACCGCACTCTGTATGAAGATGCAGAGATATTCGCCCGTACAGCGCTGTCCCGCGTCGAGTACGAGATCTATCTGCAGCTGTACGAGTACCTGCTGGAGAACCTCCCGGTACCCGACCTCGTTGTCTATCTCCGTGCATCCACGAGAACACTCTCACGACGCATACAGTCGCGTGGGCGTTCGTTCGAGAAGTCCCTGCCCTCTTCCTACCTTCGGAAACTCAACGAACGCTACGATGCATGGGCAAGCTCGTTTCTGCGCACCCCCCTGATCGCCATCGATACAGACGACCTTGATTTGTTCAGCCTCTTTGGCGAGTATGAGAGGGTTACCGACCGCATTGCTGAAGCACTTCTCCAGAAAGGACTGACATGGCAGCACACGATTACGATACCCAGGCATTCCTGAGCGTCCTCCCCGAACCTCTACAGGAGGCGCTCGAGCGGCTCGACCGATTCGACGAGCTCGTCGAGGTCGTGTTGGACCTCGGACGTGTTCCTGAAGCTCGGTTCGAATTCGACTTCGTTCCCCTCAGCCAGAGCAGGGTCACGAAGGGGGACATCAACTTCATCGTCCGGAAAGTCGGAGAATTCGACCGCGACAACCGGGGCGGAATCGAACAGACGCTGCATCGCATTTCCGCCATCCGGAACAGGCACAACGAAGTGATCGGACTTACGTGCCGGGTCGGGCGCGCCCTGTACGGCAAGATCGAGATCATCGAAGACCTCGTCAAGAAAGGCTCGAGCATCCTGATACTGGGCAGACCGGGCATAGGCAAGACGACTCTGCTGCGCGAGGCTTCCCGATACATCAGCGATACGCTGAAAAAACGTGTCATCATTGTCGATACCAGCAATGAGATCGGTGGGGACGGTGACGTTCCCCATCGTGGCGTCGGTTCTTCTCGCCGTATGCAGGTACCGCCCAACAAAGAGCAGCACGACATCATGATCGAAGCTGTGGAGAACCACAATCCGGAAGTCATCGTCATAGATGAAATCGGCCGCATCGAAGAGGCACAGGCCTGCCGGACGATCGCTGAGCGCGGCGTTGAGCTCATTGGAACGGCGCATGGCAACGATCTGGGCAACCTTATCACCAATCCGACCCTCATCGACCTGCTCGGAGGCATCCAGACGGTTACGCTGGGTGATGAAGAAGCGCAACGCCGTGGGACACAGAAGAGCGTTCTCGAACGCAAGTCTGCTCCCACGTTTGACGTCCTCGTAGAACTGCGTGAACGCGATGTCCTGGCCGTATACCGCAACCTAGCAGACGTTGTCGACAGAGTCCTGCGCGGCTTCGAGGTGCAACCCGAGATACGCAGGAGGACGGCCGGCAAAGAGTTCGTGATCGAACCCCCTCATCAGGAAGAGGCTCCCACTTCACAAACTGGCACCGAGCAGCTATGGACCCAGGATTCCAGCGTCAGACTCTACATCCAGGGAGTCAGCCAGAGCTACATCGAGCG
>JAPLGK010000080.1 GCA_026390195.1 Caldisericota bacterium | reverse complement strand
CTCTTGAGGATATACTGGACGTCGGATGAACGTGCAACGTTCGGGACATAGTCCAACGGGCACTCGGGGTCGAACGTCGCATAGTTGACGGTGGGATAGATCAGTCTGTTCTTGATGGTCAACATGCAAGCTACGGTCTCTATGGCGCCGGCAGCACCTAGCAGGTGACCGGTCATGGACTTTGTGGAGCTCACAGGAACAAGTCGAGCTCGGCTTCCAAAAAGCGTCTGCAACGCAAATGACTCCGTCCGGTCGTTCGCCGGGGTCGACGTCCCGTGTGCATTGACGTAATCGATATCGAGTGGAGTGAGTCCTGCGCGCTCGATGGCGGCACGCATGGCCCGCACGATCTGTCTCGCCTCAGGATCGGGCGACGTCATGTGGTACGCATCTGATGTTACTGCCTGAGACAGGATCTCGCCATAGATGTGTGCCCCCCTGGCAAGCGCATGGCCGAGCTGTTCCAGAATCAGTATTCCTGCGCCTTCGCCCATGACGAATCCATCGCGTTCCTTGTCGAAAGGCCGGGAAGCATGTCGGGGGTCATCATTCCGCGTAGAAAGTGCGCGCATGTTGGCAAAAGCTCCGATGCCGGTCATTGTCACCGCCGCATCAGACGCCCCCGTCACGATGACGTCTGCGTCGCCTCGCCGAATAGCCTCAAGAGCCTCCCCCAGCATCTGGGTACCACTCGCGCAGGCGCTGACGACTGAGCTGGTCCCTCCATAGAGCTTGAACCGCTGAGCAATAGTGCCCGGAATGGAGTCCACAAGCATCTTCGGAATGAGAAACGGGGAGAGGTGCGCAGGCCCCCTGACGGCCGCCTGCAACACTTCACTTTCCAGGGACTCGCCACCACCTATGCCGCTCGTGACATAGACGGCGATTCGTTCCCTGTCCTCAGCCTGTAGATCCAGCCGTGAGTCCAGTATGGCTTCCTGCGCAGCTGCAAGCGCCAGCTGCTGTACGCGGTCGGTGCGTGCAACGTCACGCTTTTCGAAGTAGTCCTCCGGGTTGAAGTCCTTCACTTCGCCTGCGATACGACAACTGATGGCGCTTGCATCGAACCGGGTAATCGGCCCCACACCTGAGACGCCGGCCGCGAGTCCCGCCTCAAACGCAGGGACGTTGTTTCCGATCGGTGACACAATACCAAGCCCCGTTATGACGACACGGGTCCGCTCCATGGAAATCCTGTCTCCTGCAGCGTCAGGCAATGTGGGACATGACGTAGTCGACTGTCTGCCCCACGGACGCAATCTTCTCGATGTCCTCGTCTGGAATGGATGTTCCAAAAGCGTCTTCCAGTGCCATTGTGATGTCGACCAATGCCAGAGAATCGGCACCAAGATCCTTGACGTATTGAGCCTCATCTGTAATGCGAGACTCTTCGACGCCCAGCTTTTCCTTGGCAATCTCTACTACCTTCGAGCGGATTTCTTCCTTAGTCATCAGATTCCTCCTGAGAAAAGAATATCCAAGCGCTTCAGAGAGACAATCCCCCGTCAACCGCGAGCACTTGGCCGGTAATGTACGAAGCGTCTTCACTTGCAAGGAACGCCACAACTCTGGCAACGTCGCCAGGCGTTCCGGCTCGCCTGAGTGGAATACTGGCAAGATACGAGGATATGACCTCATTGTCAAGCGAGCTCGTCATGTCTGTCTCCACAAATCCAGGCGCAACAACATTGACGGTGACGCCGCGTGATCCTAGCTCCTTCGCCGCCGTCTTCGCAAGAGCGATAACGCCTGCCTTGCTCGCCGCGTAGTTGGCTTGCCCGGCGTTCCCTCTCAGCCCGACCACCGACGAGATCAGCACGATGCGCCCGGATTTCTGACGCATCATATGACGGGCAGCTGCCCGCGTCACGTTGAACGCGCCGGTGAGATTCGTTCGCAGCACGTCGTTCCACTTTTCGTCCGTCATCCGAACCAGCAAGGCATCCCGGGTGATACCGGCGTTGCTGACCAGGATGTCCAGCGAACCCATCAGAGTGATACTCCGCGCAACCAGGCTGTCAGCCTGAGCGACGTCCCCGACGTCTGCCTGGACAGCTTCGCAGACCCGACCCATCGCGGTGACGGCCGCGACGACTTCTTCTGCCGCCACGCGGTTCTGGCGAAAATCGATGACGATATTCGCTCCTTGCGTGGCCAGCTCAAGAGCAATGCCTCTGCCGATGCCTCGCGACCCACCTGTGACCAGGGCCGTCCTTCCTTCCAGCGTCATTGCCATTTCTCCTCCTCCACGGCCCTGACATTTCCTGCAGGAACCGCCTTCCGACCAAGCGCCGTCAGCACGCCCTTCGGCCCGACTTCCAGGTACTCGCTTGTTCCCATTCTCTGGAGTGCCTCCATCGTGCGCACCCACTGCACCGGGCTCCGAAACTGCGCAACAAGGCACTCCCTGATTGCCTCGGGGTCGTCTTCCGATAATGCTGCCACATTGTTCACAACGGGAAAACGAGGCCGGAAAAAAGCGACATCGCGCAGGACCGCCCCAAACTCGGCAGCACCGTCAGCCATGATGGGCGAATGAAAAGGGGCACCCACACGAAGCTTGATGGCACGTCCTCTACCGATTGCCTTCACGGCCCCTATGACGCGATCCACAGCAGCCATCTCGCCGGACACGACCGTCTGGTCGGCAGCGTTGTAGTTGGCGGCTTCCACGATTCCGGACCGACGCCCTTCAGCAAGAACACGCTGCAGATCGTTGTCGTCCAATCCTACGATGGCCGCCATCGTACCCGGTGAACCAGATGCAGCTCTTGCCATGATCTCTCCACGACGTCGCACAAGTCGGATGCCATCCTCAAACGTGAAGACGCCAGCACAGCACAGTGCGCTGAACTCCCCCAGGCTGTGACCGGCAGCAACATCGCAGACCATACCCCTGCTCGCGAGTGCTTCGACCCATGCCATCTCAGTCGCAAAGAGGGCAGGCTGAGTGTTCTCAGTACGAGTCAGCGCCGCCTCGTCACCCGCCTCGACGAGATTCCATAGATCAAGACCAAGCACGCCGCTTGCTCGTTCAAACAACCTGCGAGTCAACATAGGGTCGACCACGTTGCCAGCCATTCCCACGTATTGCGAACCCTGCCCGGGAAACAGAAATGCTATCATGACTGCATCCTCCTGTTGTCAGCGCTCATTACATGACCACCGCAGCCGTCAGATTGGTGCCAAAAGCAACCATCGGCAACTCCTGACCCCGCCTGATCTGCTCGTTCTGACGTGCCAGATCGATGGCAATCGGGACTGATGCCGCCGAAGTATTCCCAAACTTGCCGAGAGACCCCAGGACTCTCTCAGGGTCACAACCAAACCGCTCGACTCCTGCCTCGATCATGCAGATGTTCGCCTGACGGGGAACGAACCAGTCTATGTCAGCCGGTCCTGCTCACGATCCACTCGTCACTTGTATCAACAATCTTCTCCGGATCATGGTTCGTGACAACCCGAGAGAAAACGCAGAACCAGGTCCAAGGATTCCGGCTGTCACGCTCACGTTCGCTCCGGTCCTCTTGCTTCAGGAAACTCCGAGGAGATCCAGAACTCAGCAGTCGTCGATACCATCCTCGACTCAGAAAAAAAGACGGAGCGCAGTCGCCCACGCATCTCTGTGTGGTACTGCAACCCCGTCAATCTGAACCTATCTGGAAGTATTCTTCTGGAAAGGCAAGCCAACAGGCATGATTCGCCAGTTAGGCCTCTGCAGGCCCTTCTGTCTCTTCGTGCTGGACAACCTCTTCGGTTGACATGGGTTTGGCTCCAGCGGTCTCGATGTTCTCATCGGCGGGGGTTTCAACCTCGACGACTTCGGGCTCGATGTTCTCAACGGCGGGGGGTTCAACCTCGACGACTTCGGGCTCGACGACTTCGGGCTCGACGACTTCGGGCTCGACAAAGGTGCTGTCGGTTGCATCCCTATCCGAACCAGTCTCTACCGGTGGCGTCTCCTGCCCGGGCTCACGTCCGAACAAGCTCTCGTTGCCTTCCACGCCCTTCATGCTCAGCTTGACCTTGCGTTCGTCCTTCAGGACCTCGAGCACACGAACCTTGAGAACGTCTCCCACGTTCAGCACATCCTCGACCATGCGAATCTTGTCGTTGGAGATCTGTGAAATGTGCAGGAGGCCGGTGACACCTTCTGAAAGCTCGATGATTGCTCCGAAGGTCAGGATGCGAATCACTGCCCCCTCGAGGATCATGCCGACAGGATAGTCTTCCTCGATGGTTTCCCAAGGATGTGGCTTCGTCTGCTTGATGCTCAAGGAGACTTTTCCCGTCTCGGGGTCGACTTTGAGAACCTTGACCTTGACCTTGTCCTTCTTCTGGACGACCTCCTCGAC
>JAPLGK010000188.1 GCA_026390195.1 Caldisericota bacterium | reverse complement strand
GCCGCAGCAGGCTATCTTGTCGGCGCGCCATCACTGCGTCTCAAGGGCGACTACCTGGCTATCGTGACGCTATCGGCCAACGAACTTATCCGAACGGTCATCCGTGTCACCGACGCCCTGGGCGGTCCCCGTGGTTTGGGCGGCATCCCAAAGTTCACGACGCTGGAGGTCGTCTTCGTGTTCGGAATCGTGAGCGTCGTTCTCATGCGCAACTACCTGTTCTCGTCCCATGGACGCTCCATGAAGGCGGTCCGCGACTCGGAGATCGCCGCTGAATCCACGGGTATCAACACGACACGGCAGAAAGTGTTTGTGTTTGTCTTCTCGGCCTTCTTCGCCGGCGTCTCAGGCGGTGTCTTCGCGCACCTGCTCCAGTTCATCCACCCGGACAACTTCAGTTTCGTGAAGTCGCTGGAGTACCTCATCTATCTGTACGTCGGCGGCTCCACATCGATCAGCGGCGCCATAGTCGGCCCGGCTGTCTTCACGCTCCTGCCTGAACTGCTGCGCAGCTTGCAGTCATGGCGTATGGTCATCTATCCGCTGATCCTCATCCTGACAATGATCTTCCGGACAGAAGGCATCATGGGCCTCAAGGAATTCAGCTTCATCCTCATTCCCCAGCGTCAGAGGAAGGAGGTGAGCTCATAATGGCTCTCCTCGACGTTCAACATCTCACAGAGTTCTTTGGCGGCCTGCGCGCCGTTTCCGACTTCAACATCCAGCTCGAGCACGGCGAGATCGTTGGCCTCATCGGACCCAACGGCGCCGGCAAGACGACCGTCTTCAACGTGATCACCGGTGTCTATACGCCGACCAAGGGGACCATCGTCTTCGACGGACAGGACATTGTGGGCAAGAAAACCCACCAGATCACCCAGGCAGGGATCGCCCGCACGTTCCAGACCATCCGCCTGTTCAGCAAGTCCAGTGTTATCGACAACATCAAGATCGCCTATCACTTCCGTATGTCCTACGGCAACATTGATGCGTTCCTGCACACACGCAAGTACTGGGACGGCGAGCAACTTGTCGACGACTACGCCATCGACCTCCTGCGCCTGTTCCACCTAGAAGGGCACGCTGAAGACGTCTCCGGCTCCCTCCCCTACGGGGCTCAGCGCCGGCTGGAAATCGCCCGCGCTCTTGCCACCAAACCCAAGCTCCTCATCCTGGACGAGCCCGCAGCCGGCATGAACCCGGCAGAGGCAGACGAACTGATGGAAATGATCCACTGGCTCCGCGACAAGTTCGACCTGACTGTCCTGCTCATCGAGCACCAGATGAGGGTGGTCATGGGCGTGTGCGAACGTATCAAGGTCATGGACTTCGGCGAGACCATCTGCGAAGGCGTGCCCGAGTATATCCGCAACGACCCCCGGGTCTGCGAAGCATACCTTGGAAAGGGGGCCTGACATGTTGCTCGAAGTCCGGAACATCGACGTCTTCTATGGTTCCATCCGTGCGCTGAAAGACGTGTCGTTCAACGTGGAGAAGGGTGAAATCGTCTCGATCATCGGTGCCAACGGCGCTGGCAAGTCGACGACCTTGCGTGCCATCTCTGGCATTCTGCGTGCAACGTCCGGCAGCATTATCTATGACGGACAGGATATCACCCACACACCGCCACATCTCATCGCGCGCATGGGTATCTCCCAGGTTCCCGAAGGCCGTGGCATCTTTGGCAACCTGACCGTGCAGGAGAACCTGGACGTGGCGCTGTCGTCGGTCAAAGACAAGAAGACGGCAGGACCGAACCTGGAGAAGGTGTTTGCTCTGTTCCCTCGCATGAAGGAACGGCGGAGGCAGATCGCCGGTACTCTGTCAGGCGGCGAACAACAGATGCTGGCTGTCGGCCGCGGTCTCATGCAGAACAACCCGTTCATGCTGCTCGACGAACCCTCGATGGGCCTGTCGCCTGTGCTGACCGAGGAGATTTTCGGCGTCATCGTCGAGATCAACCGGCTGGGCAAGACGGTCCTGCTCGTCGAGCAGAACGCATTCAAGGCGCTGTCCATAGCCAATCGCGGATACGTGCTGGAAACCGGTTCTCTGGTACTGTCAGGGACGGCCGCGGAACTGCGCGACAACCCGGACGTCAAGAAGGCCTACCTGGGCGGCTAGCCTCCCCGCCGTTCCTCCTTCTCAGCGTTTCCGGGCAGTGGGGTATCCCCACTGCCCGGAACGTCGTTTCAGGCTTCACGACCCCAAGGGGGCCCGCTAGTGCTGGCGCTCGAGTTCGGGCGTGTACGAACCGGTCCGTGCTGCGCTGTTGCAGCGCCCGCGATGGTAGAACGCGGCCTGCGCCGCCGCCACGTTTGCCTGCTCACCATGCCAGATGGTGAGTGCGGGCTCTTGCAGTGCCCGTCCATACGAGTAGCTCAGTTCCCATGGGTGCGGTCCCAGCTTGTTCATCGCATTCAGATGAGCGGTCGCCAGTTCGGACGACTGCCCGCCCGAAAGGAAGACGATGCCCGGGACAGCGGCAGGGACGGTACGGCGCAGTGTACGCACGGTCGCCTCGGCCACGTCCTGGACCCCCGCCTGGTGGGAGCAGGACTTGCCAGAGATCGTCATGCTCGGCTTGAGCAGTATGCCCTCGAGCAGGACCCCTTGCCAGGAAAGCTCCTTGAAGACGGACCTCAGGACGCCCGAGGTGACAAACTCGCACCGCTCCTGGTCATGGTCGCCGTCCATGAGGACCTCGGGTTCGACGATCGGAACAAGTCCAGCTTCCTGTGCCAAGGCCGCATAGCGCGCAAGGTCCTGGGCGTTGGCGCTGACACATGCCTTGCTGGGGATGCCCGCCCCGATGGTAATGACGGCACGCCACTTGGCAAACCGCGCGCCCAGCGACCGGTACTCGGCCAGCCGTTCGCGGAGTCCATCCAGTCCCTGTGTGACCTTCTCACCAGGGTGAAGCGCCAGCTCAACTGTTCCCGTGTCGACCTTGATGCCAGGGATGACAGCCTTCTCGGCCAGCAGCTTCGGAAACAGCGTTCCACCCAGAGACTCTTGGCGAATCGTTTCGTCATAGAGGATGATGCCCGCAACGAATTCCTCGATGCCGGGCGTCGTAAACAGCATGTCCCGATAAGCACGATGCGTCTCGGCAGTCGACGGCACGCCCAGTTTCGCAAACCTCTTGCCGATGGTTCCAACGCTCTCGTCAGCCGCCAGGATTCCCTTGTACGGCGCCACCAGAGCTCTAGCCGTCTCCTTCAACTCACGTTCGTACGACATACTATCCTCCTTGTCCGCAGACCGCCCTTGACAACACGGCACATGCGCATCTTCTTCGTGGTCAGTCGGTTGCGTCGTCTGGGTCGTCCACATCCTCGTCGGTTTCGCCGAGGTCGGCAGCGCGACTGCGATAGTCCTCTGCCAGCTCCTTGTTTCCGGCTTCTTCGTACGACTCGCTCATTTCCCAGAACAACTGCTGTCGAAGCTCCAAGTCGGGCTGGTCGGCTTCGAGGTCCAGCGCCTGCTGGAACAGGACGACAGCCTGCTCATGGCTCCCGTCAAGTGCGCTCGCGTCGCCGATTGTCTGCAGTGCACGCGCCTGAAAGAGCTTGTTGTGCAGAGCCTTGCCGAGAGCGCCGCCTTTCTCCGCAAGCTCACGTGCCTTGCCTGCGCCTCCCTGGGCCACGGCCACCTGGCTCATGACGAGCAGAGCGTCGGCTTCGACCTCCTTGTTGCCCATGCCTTTCGACGTATCGCAGGCGACCTGGAAGTAGTGCATCGCCTTGTCCCACTCCTCCATCTCCGTATACATGCCACCGAGGTCACTCGCGTAGTGCAGCGTGAACTCAGGGTCGGCCGGCAGAGCCTTGGCCAGCGCTTCGGCTTTCAGCGACATGCTGACGCCCTTCTCCAGCTCGCCCTGCATGCCATACAGGGGACCCATGTTGACATACACGTGGGCCAAGCCGGCATTGTCATGCTTGGCCTCATACAGCACGACTGCCCTGTCCAGGAGGGCCAAAGCGGGTTTGAACTCGTCCTGCTCCGCAAGAACCACCGCGGCGTCCACCAATGCAGTCGCAGGCGGAGTGCCCGCCGGACACGCCTGCTCCACCTTCTGAACGAACTCCCTGGGGTCCTTCTTGAACGAACGCGTCAGCTCCGCGAGGCGTTCCCTTTGCCGTCGGTCCTTGCGATCCTCGGCGCTGCTGCTCATCGGTTCCCCGTTCTTGTCTGTCATATCTGGTCCTCCTGTGCTGCTCTGCCGCGACTACGCGCGCGGACTGGCCAGCTGATTCGCGGCAAACGCGATCGCTCGCCGCATGTACGCCTCGTCGAACCCGCTTGCGACGGCTGGTGTCTCAAATACCCGCTGCGGGATAGTCAACTTGTTGAAGTCAAAGCCGTTGGCTAGCTTGAATGCGAACTTCGCCCGATAGATATCGTCTGCGGTTGCTGCCAGCTGTTCGGCGGTCAGGTTGTATCCCGCGGCGGCAAGCGCTCGCAGTGTCAACTCCGGCGTGTAGATGCCACGGGCAAAGAAACACACCGTGAGCGAACTGAGCACTTGGCGCCAGCGCTCCTCGTCCATGAGCTTCTGGGCAAGCTGCTCAGCCGGAATGGACCCCTTGGTCAGTTCCTTCTGGTCGATGGCATAACCGGCATTGTCCAGATGGCTGTGACGTGCTCCCAGCATGAATCCCAGGTAGCCGGCCGGGCCCGTATGGTACCCGGGCATCTCGTTGCCACCAAACGCCATGGCAAAATCTGTTCCGCCATAACGGGCAGCAGCTGCGTCCACACCGCGGCCCAAGGTCCTCCAGAACTCGTTGGATCGGCTCGTGATAGCCTCGACACCTGCAACATACCCATTAGCCTTGCGAAACTCGAGCTGCATGCCGCCCGTGTCCTGTTCAGTGACCAATCCCTTTTCCATCGCTTCGGTCGCCCAGGCCAGGCACACGCCGGAGCTCATGGCGTCCAGTCCCAGGACTTCCACCTTGTCCATGAGACTCAGCACCTGCTCAGGATTTCTGATGCCAAGCATCGAGCCGAGCGCATAGATGGGCTCATAGTCATACGAGATCATCGTCGTCTTGTAGTAGTACGCCTCATCCTGACAGGGTTCGCGCAGCGCAGCGATGTGGATACACGCGACGGGGCAATGCGAGCAGGCCAGGCGACGGCCGAGGTAGTGCTCGGCATAGTGCTCCCCTGAGATGGCTTCAGCAGAATCAAAGCGTCCCGCCTGCAGATTGCGTGTCGGGAGCCCGCCGAGCGCAGACAGGGGCTGGATGTTCTCCGCCGTTCCCAGGTCGTGGTATTTCTTCATGACGGGGCTGCTGAC
>JAPLGK010000172.1 GCA_026390195.1 Caldisericota bacterium | reverse complement strand
GACGCGCTCTAACCAGCTGAGCTAGAGGCCCACGTGCAGCAACTTTTTCCAACATGCCATTCTACAGGGAATCACCCTGCTGTCAAGTCGCAGGAACGGCTCTCAGCCGTAGCGCTCTTCCTTCCACGGGTCCCCATGCATATGGTACCCACGCGATTCCCAGAACCCCGGCCGATCCTCGGCCAGGAACTCGAAGCCGGATACCCACTTGGCGTCCTTCCAGGCGTAGAGCGACGGAACGAGAAGCCGGAGGGGTCCCCCGTGTGGGGCGGTGAGCGGCAGCCTGTTCCATTCCCAGGCCAGCATCGTGTCGTCGGCCAGCAGAGCTTCGAGCGGGAGATTCGTCGTGAACTCCGTGGTGCAGTGAGCCATGACGAATCGAGCCGACGCGGACAACTCGACGTGCGCTGCCTCCAGGACATCGCGCACCAGCGCTCCACCCCACTCGGTCCCGAGCATCGACCATCCAGTGACGCAATGGAAATCGGCTGTCAGGGTCGTATGCTTCACCGTCATGAGTTGCTGCCATGTCATTGCGGTCGACTCCCGCACCTCTCCCCAGAACCTGAAGGTGAAGTTGTTCACGTCCACCGACGGCACCTGTTCGGCCGTCAGGGTGTAAAATGATGTCGTGACCGACTGGTTGGGAGGAACCCTGGGCCGACTCGGCCGGGGCGCAAACTCAGGACCGTCCCGAGGCTTACGACCGAACATGGGCAAACCCCGCACGTTCAAACGCCTGCACCAATGCGACGATCAGAAACGCCGTGGCAGGAATCATCACGACACTGCCTGCGGCTTGACCGGCCAATACTGGCCAGTATGGCAGCTTCATGACGTCATGCAGTACCACCGGCAGCCAGCCGACATTAAGCACCAGGCGCGTGACGCTCACTCCTATCCAAATCCGCGCCGTGCGTGACCTCGGCCCCCCCAGCTTCACAAAAACCCACGGGATGGCACCGTTGAGAGCCGAAATTGCCGTTATCTGCCAGATGATGAAGGGCCCAGAAGGCCAGATGACAAAGCCGACCAAGTCAGCAGCGGCTCCAACCAGCAATCCGCTCAACGGGCCTGCAAGGTTGCCGGCAAGAACAATCGGGAGATGCCCGAGGCCTATCCTGGCCCCGAGGCCCCCTCCGATGGGGACGTTCAGTGACATGAGACGCGTCAGAACAATGCTCAACCCAATCATGAGCCCGTCCAGTGTCAGGACTCTGAGGGTCATGCGGGCACGATCCGGTTTCCCTTCAACGGGGTTACTCACTGTTCCTCCTCCCGTGTGCCTCCAAGACTCGCCAACACTGCAAAAGAACAGACGTCCAAAGTCAGCCACGTCAGGTGGCGCGTCACTGCGCCCCTCTAGAGACTGACCGCCAGGAACCGCTTCTTGCCAACGCGCATGTGGATGGGCGAATGACCCAGTCTGACCTGGAACCCGATGTCGGCAACGCGCTGCCCCTCCACTTCGATGCCGCCCTGTTGAATCAGACGGCGGGCCTCCGACTTCGATGGCACCACCCCCAGGCTGAACAGCAGGTCGATGACCGCAACCTCGGGGAAGCCGGCAAACTCAGCCGGCAGCGTGACGTCCTCATAAGCGATGTCAGCAGACGCACTCGAAGCCCTCTTGCTGAACACATTCTCGAAGTTGGCCTGCGCAGCCGCCGCACCCTCTGTCCCATGGAAACGCTCAGTGACGAGGAACGCCAGACGTTTCTTGGCAGTCATCGGATGCACGGAGCCATCTGCGATACCTGCCACGATACCCTGTACCTCTGGTTCCGGCATGCTGGTCAGAAGCGTGAAGTACTGCTCCATCAGCCCGTCCGGAATCGACATGCACTTGCCGTACATGTCCACGGCGGTCTCTGCTATGCCAATATAGTTGCCCAGACTCTTACTCATCTTGTGGACGCCGTCGAGTCCAGGCAGAATGGGCATCATGAACGCGACCTGCGCAACCTGGCCGACCTGTTCCTGCAATTCGCGAGCGAGCAGGAAATTGAACTTCTGGTCCGTGCCGCCCAGCTCGACGTCTGCCTGGACCGCTACTGAATCATATGATTGCATGAGGGGATAGAAAAACTCATGGAGGAAGATCGGGACCTGGCCGTGGT
>JAPLGK010000084.1 GCA_026390195.1 Caldisericota bacterium | reverse complement strand
GTGCCCACGAAGTCCCTGATGAACGTGAATACTGACTGCATACCTGTCTCCTCCACGTGTGAACATCTACAGATTGTCACCAATGCCCCCTCTGGGCACAGACTCCTATTGTACAGGCGCTGCCCCGCTCGGCAACACGTGTCCTTTCATAGGATGGGCGACCATCAAGCGATTTCTGGTGACTCCACTATACTGACAGCATGACTCAGACAGAGTCTCACTCTAGAATGAAGGAGTTCCTGTGATGATAAACGAAACCAAACACCGTACTATTCTGCAGAGCATCGCTCACCGTGTGATGCTCGAGAGAGGATTGCTTCCTGACTTCTCGGCAGAGGTCCTGGCCGAGGTCGACCGCATCGAGGGGCCCGCTGTCTCGGCGGGCGGGGGCCTTCGTGACCTCAGGAATCTTCTGTGGTCTTCGATCGACAACGATGACTCGCTTGACCTGGACCAGCTCACGGTCGCGGAAGCCATGCAGGATGGAACCACCAGGATTCTTGTCGCCGTGGCGGATGTCGATGCTCTTGTCAGGATTGAGTCCGCAATCGACGGCCACGCACGAACCAACACCACCTCCGTGTACACCGCTGCCGAGAAGTTCCCCATGCTTCCCGACAAGCTGTCTACTGATCTCACCTCGATGAATCAGGAACAAGACCGCCTTGTCATCGTCGTCGACATGGTCGTTGCCGCCGACGGCACCCTGCAGGGGTCCGATGTCTATCCGGCCGTCGTTCGCAGTCACGCCAAGCTGACCTACGGCAGCGTCGGGGCATGGCTGGAGGAAGCAGGGCCAATGCCGCAACCGGTCGCTGCCGTGCCCGGCTTGGCCGAGAACCTGTCGCTTCAGGACAAGGTCGCCCAACGCCTGAAGAGTCACCGCCATGCCCTTGGAGCGCTCAGCCTGCAGACCATCGAGGCAAGACCGCTGTTTGAGGGCGACACGATCAGCGGCCTCCAGGTGCAGGGGAAGAACCGCGCCACTGAACTCATAGAGGACTTCATGGTCGCAGCCAACGGCGTTACGGTGCGGTTTCTCACCTCTCACAGGTTTCCCTCGATCCGCCGCGTCGTGCACACGCCAAAGCGTTGGGACCGCATCGTCGAAGTAGCCGCCGAGCATGGATTCAAGCTTCCCGACGTTCCCGATCCGAAGGCACTCGAGGACTTTCTGACCAGCGCGAAGGCGGCTAATCCCGTGACGTTCCCCGACCTGTCCCTCACGATCATCAAACTCCTAGGGCCCGGCGAATACGCTGCAGAACTGCCAGGAGCCAAGGCCGAGGGACACTTCGGCCTTGCTGTCCGGGACTACATGCATTCCACTGCCCCCAATCGCCGGTATCCGGACCTCGTGACTCAGCGCCTGCTGAAAGCAGCGCTTGCCGGGAGACATGCACCGTACGGCATCGACGAGCTGTCCGCACTGGCGGCTCACTGCACGGAACAGGAAGACGCTGCCAACAAGGTCGAGCGGCAGGTCGGCAAGTCCGCCGCGGCACTGCTCCTCGAATCCCGGATCGGAGAACAGTTCGACGCCATTGTCACTGGCGCGGCCGCCAAGGGAACGTGGGCACGGCTGCTCTCCCTGCCCGTTGAAGGCAGAGTGGTTCGCGGCTTCGAAGGGCTGGATGTCGGCCAGCGCACGCGCGTCCAGCTTCTCTCTGTGGACGTCGACAGGGGATTCATCGATTTCAAGAGAGTCCGTCGCTAGGAACGGGAGTAGGGACGCCGGCTGACGGCTGATGGTCTGGCATCGGATTGGCATCCGTCAGCAGCGGCTGTGACTTCTTGTCGGCAAGACCGTCTCGTCATGTGTGAAGGGAAATGGTTGCACGAGAAGACGACCTTCGTATACTCTTTAAGGGTCACGTGCCCCGTTACTCAGACAATGGGGGAAGAGTATGCTCAAAGGCAGGCACCTGCTTGACCCGACGGACTTCAGTCCTGGGGAACTCGACGAGATTTTCGACTTCGCAGACCAGATCATTCAATCTCCCGCTCAATTCAATCACCTGTGTGACTCTTCCATTCTCGCAACGCTCTTCTACGAACCCTCCACCCGCACCCGTTTCAGCTTTGAGGCTGCCATGCTCCGTCTCGGCGGGGGCGTCGTCGGCTTCTCCGAACCCGCCTCCAGTTCAGTCGCCAAGGGTGAGAGTGTTGCCGACACCATCCGCACGGTCGCGTGCTACGCTGACATCATCGTCATGCGTCACCCCAAGGAGGGGGCACCACGCATCGCCAGCCAGTATTCGCCCGTTCCTGTCATCAACGCGGGCGACGGCGGCCACCTGCACCCGACGCAGACGCTGACGGACCTCCTAACCATCCGCTCGGTGAGACACCAGCTGACGGGGCTCATCATCGGCTGCTGCGGGGACCTCAAGTTTGGGCGCACGGTCCATTCGCTCATCAAGGCCACCTCACGATACCCGGGCAACCGGTTCGTGCTTATCTCGCCCAAGGAACTGCGCGTCCCCGACTACGTCACCGCAGACCTGGCCGCCAAAGGCATCGCATACCAGGAAGTCGAGCGCCTCGACGATGTCATCGGCAACCTGGACATCCTGTACATGACCCGTGTCCAGAAGGAACGCTTCTTCAACGAAGACGACTACGTCCGTCTCAAGGACGTCTACATTCTGAATGCCGAGAAGATGCGGCTGGCCCGGGGGGACATGATCGTCATGCACCCGCTGCCCCGTGTCGGGGAGATCTCTTACGACATCGACGACGACCCGCGCGCCTACTACTTCAAGCAGGCCAAGTTCGGCATGTACGTGCGCATGGCCCTGATTGCGAAACTGCTGGGGGCGAGCTGAGATGTTGACCATCACGAGCATCAAGAACGGCATCGTCATCGACCACATCCGCGCAGGCCTCGGCATCCGTATGTTCTACCAGCTGGGCCTGGACAAGGCCGACTACTCGGTCGCCCTCATCATGAACGCGGCCAGCACGCGCCTGGGACGCAAGGATATCATCAAGATCGAGAACAACGTCGACTTCGATGTCACGATGCTGGCACTCATCGACCCCAACGTCACCATCAACGTCATCGAAGACGAGCACATCGTGCACAAGGTGAAGCCGGACCTGCCAGACCATGTCGAGGACATCATCAAGTGCAAGAACCCGCGCTGTGTCACGTCCGTCGAGAAGTACGTGCCGCACGTCTTCACTCTGGTAAACCGTGAACTCGGCCAGTACCGCTGCCAGTACTGCGACGAGATCTACACTGTCGGCAAGGACTGAGGAATAATGGTGTCTGACACCAGATCACTCCTGATACACGGGGCACGTGTGGTCAGAAGCACCTCTTGCCTTGAAGAACACCTCGCATCTTGGGCGAAAGGATGCGAGGGACAAAAGGGCTCGGGGGATTTCGTCCAGGACGGAGCAATGGACATCCTTGTCCAAAGCGGTGTCATCACCGCCGTCAGGAGGGGGCTTTCCTCTGACGGCGCCGCAATCGAAGCGGGCGGGCTTACGTGCCTGCCCGCTTTTTGCGACCTGCACGCTCACTTCAGGGACCCCGGGCTGACGCACAAGGAAGACCTGGTAAGCGGAAGCCGTGCAGCCGTGCGTGGTGGCTATGCAGCCGTCAACCTCATGGCCAACACGA
>JAPLGK010000038.1 GCA_026390195.1 Caldisericota bacterium | reverse complement strand
CCGTTTCGGGGCATCGCCCGTCTCCGGACTCCGCCTGACCCTGGTTGTGGGAGCAGCGTTCGTCCTTGCGAGCACGGCTGTCTTCATGCGCCTGCGGGAACATCGGAGCGGCAGCAGTGAGCAAGTGGCGGACACCCCATGTGCCCTCCAGAACGAGCCGGAGGTCACGCCCTCGTGGAAGCGCTTCGCGTTCCGGTACGCGGCGGTCAACGTCATCATCGGGTTTGGCGCCGGGCTGAGCATCCCCTACCTCAACCTGTACTTCACCGACCGCTTTCACGCGAGCACGGTGGTCGTCGGCAACCTGTTCGCCATGAGCAACGTCGTCCTCACGGTCGGCGTCCTGCTCGCCCCTTGGCTCGTCCGGCGGGCAGGCCTGCTGCGCACCATCGCTGTTACCGTCGGGGGTTCGCTCGTGTTCCTGGTCATCATGGCGTTCGCGCACAATATCATCGTCGCCACCCTGGCATTCTGGATGCGAGCGGGCCTCATGATGTG
Organism: Caldisericota bacterium; assembly: GCA_026390195.1. GTDB lineage: Bacteria > Caldisericota > Caldisericia > Cryosericales > Cryosericaceae > Cryosericum. Next base: position 1,341 of record JAPLGK010000038.1, on the reverse strand, counting down.
CTCGACGCCGGTCACGGACAAGTTCTGCCTGGAGCTGGTGCCACCCGACAGGCGCTCTGTGGCCCACAACATCTTCCAGATGGCATGGACCGGGTCCTGGGCCGTTTCGACGGCGCTGGGCGGCTGGCTCATCCAGAAGACGGGGTTCACTCTACCTATGGTCCTGACGGCCACAGTTTACGGCATCTACCTCGCCGTCTTCATCCTGTCCTTCCGTCACCATCCGGCGATGCAGCACGCCGGCTCTGTCTGCCCGCCGACGATTCCCGCACAGACCGACTAGTCGACTGACAGTGCCACAGGGAACCCGCGTGGGGAACGGGCGAAACCCTGCTCATGGAGGACAGAAGGAGCAACGGCCCGCAGGTTCAGACGCTGCTGCCTGCCCTCTTCAGTCTGAGTCCGTCCGTTCGGCCAGGAGTCGCCATGCCAGCAGCGCGGCATCTCTGCGGGCCAGCGGTTTGCCGGCGTATTCCATGACGGCGTCGAACCCATGCTGCCTGCAGACGACACGCCGGGCCTCATCACCGACAGGATCATTCATCTGGGCCTTCATGGCAGCGACCTCGCCACCGAAACCGGCCGCTGTCAGGAGCATGTCGATGCCCTCACTTCCACTCATCCGCTTCATGGGCTGGAACGAAAGGTCGATGAGTCCGTCGTCGAGGTATGCGTTGCGCAGCGAGGTGAACATCCAGTGACTCCGCTCGATGCCCCACCCAGAGTCCTCCGCCCGCCTGTAGCGCAGTCCAAACCAGACGTGTCGGATCTGATTGCGCACGTCCAGCACACCGTCCCACACACCTCTCGTCCACGCGTACGCACGTATCCAGCCGTTCGCCTCGCCGCCTGCGGAGGGGGTCCCAAGTTGCTGTGACGTCAGCTCTGGCTGCTGCAGAACGCGCTCCAGAAGAACCACGAACTCACCGCCGTTCGCCTGACGGTCAAGCTGAAGGTCACCATCGGGGGCACCCAGGAGGATATGCAGGTCCAGCAATCTCTGGATGTGGGCGTCCGCAGGAACAGCGGACTCTGCCGGCTGTGCACGCACAACGCTGACGCAGCCTACGATCACGACGAAGGTGGCAAGGAGCACCATTCCCCATCTCGCGCGGGTTCTCATGATGCCGTCTTCTCCCAGTCAGCTGTGCACTCACTCATACGCCCTGCAACCTCCGTGTCACTGCATTGTGCTGGTTCTCTCGTACAGTCGCCCCATGCTACCACCCGTCATGTTGCTGTCAAGCACACAACAAGGAGATCCTGCGTCCCCTCGCAAGGTCTGTGCCACGCGAGAAGCAGTCAGCGGCTCCTGTGCCTGCCCATGTGGGGCATGAGGCC
>JAPLGK010000171.1 GCA_026390195.1 Caldisericota bacterium | reverse complement strand
ACATGAGTAGCCGTAGCACTCGTGCTGGGCCCGTCGTATCAGCGCTTCGGTGACCGGTCTGGGTATCGGGAAATCCATGTCTGCCACCCACATCGGCAAGACGTCCTCACTTCCAAAGACGGTGCAGCTCTGATCCCACTTGACGCAACCCGTGTTGTGTCGTTCAAGCCCGTGTTCAAAGTCGTAGTTCATTCCTCTCTCCTTTTGCCCGGTATGGCGCCACCACATCGGCGTGTCTGACAGGAACGACCGTGCCTGCAGACAATCCATGCAAGTATACCAGCATTTCCCTGGCTGGGTGTCATCGTGAGGAGGTTCGGACACGGCAGAGCCCGCTGAACTCGGCGTCGGTCCGTGCAACGATGCTGGCAGGCTCGGTGACGTGAAATGGGCGCCTTCAACGCTGAAGGAGCTCGCTCCCGCAGGAGTCTGGACCTAGAAGTGCAGCAACCCCGTGACCGCGAAGGCGGCCAGCGTAGAAGCCATCGTGAGGCCGGCTCCTGTGCAAAGCTGTCCCAGTGTGTGCTCCTTGATGTTCATCTTGGCTACGGCTACGAGGACGAGCAGGAGATAGGAGATCGCACCTGGCCAGCCATACCTGATGGTGAGAGCAGTCGCGGGACCTGACACGCCGGCTGCATGACCAGAAGCCTTGTAGTGTAGAAGGTTGATAATCACGAGACCGACGACCGTGAACATGTAGGACAGCATCAGTGCCAGGTAGAGACGTGCTTCGCGGAAGAAGACAACCATGACGATGGTTCCGATTACGTAGCCCGCGATGCTCAGGACGAAGGCCACCTTGCGTTCGCCTTTGTAGTCACCAGGGTGGCGCACCATATGGAACCATGCGCTCAGCGGAATGAGGCCGATGCACACGACTCCGGTGAGACATGCTCCAACGTCTCTATTCGGTTTATCCATCAGAAAGAAGAGGACAAATGTTAGAACAGCGACGACAGGTGCATCCAGAAGGTATGTCCAAAGGCGCATTCTCTTCGTTCGGGTGAGCATGATGGCACTCCTTGAACTCTCACTTCTCACGAGTCAGAGAGTCGATGGACAAGTATAGTGCAGAATCGAGTGTCGGGCCTCCGCAATTGGAGCCGGGCCGTGCGCGCGTCGGGCGGTGTCAGGAGCTGGGAGTCGCATCTTGTCTACGCTCCATGTTCGCGATATGGTTGATGGGTTGGTGAAAAACGATGACAAGTCCGTTGTCTGAGAGCATGCCCGCGCCCGTTCGGGATCCTCGTGCTGGTCATCCAGTCTGTGCCAAAGCTGATCCGTCGCTACCGAGGAAGCAGCTGGACCGCCCGAACTGGGTGCTGCGAACGCTCAGACTGAGACGGACATTGCAACGGCGGCGTATGCCGGCGTCTACCGCATTGCACCCATTCTTGAGAGCATCATTGCCGAGATGATCGTGACGGTTCTGTTGCGCTAGTCGCGTTCATGAGGCCCGCATCTTTCAGGAACGCGCCGAGAATTCGATCGTACTCGAGCTTGTTCTGCCAGAAGGACTGAGCGTGCGTGGCATGTGGGGCCAGGTACAGCCTCCGCAATCCGTGGACCTTGGCGTCGTAGAGTCGCTGAGCCATCTGGGGACGGACGTAGTCATCGTCCTGGCCGTGGACAAACAGGATGGGGGTCTCGACTCTGGTGACGTCATGGATGGGTGACACCTGGCTGAACCAGAAGCCGGCTCGCAGTCTCGTAACAAGGCTGGCAACCGGGACGATCAACCAGGCCGGCAGCCTGTAGTCGTCTGACAAGCGTGCTCCCAGCTCTTCGGACAGGTCGGCAGGGGCGCAATCCGACACGACGAATTGCAGGCGCGGATCGACCGCAGAGGCTTGGAGGACGATGGCGCCCCCCATGGATTCTCCATGCAGGCCGACCGCCGAGTCCTGACCCGTTTGTGCATACACCCAGTCGGCACAGGCTTTCACATCCCATCGTTCGTAGAAGCCAAAGGTACAGTTCCACCCTCCGCTCTTGCCATGGTATCGATCGTCAATGAGCAGGACGTTGAATCCACGGTTCCAGAAAAGCGGCATGTACTTCACAGAGCCCGACAGTGTGTACGTGATGCCATGTACCAGGATGACTGTTCGTTTCGACGGGGTGCTGGGCACCCAGATGGAGTGGATCTTGTAGCCGAATGGAGAGTCAATCCAGACTTCCTGGGTAGGGAGGCTGTTCCACCATACTGGGTCGATACGGTCCTTGTCTAATTCGATGTCCCAGGTCTCGTCATGGCCGAACAACCGCGGGCGTACGACCTGTCCCGAGAAATACCACCCCACTCCGACGAGGAGCAGGGTGACAAACGCGGCGACAACAAGGAAAGGCACGCTCGGAGGTTTTCCCTTTCCTCACTTCAGACCGTGTTCGGCCAAATACTTCCTCTCCTTCTCGCGGTGCGCCATGGTGAGATGGGTCTTGATCTGTTCCCAGCTGGGACCGTCAAGGGGGTACCAGCGAAGGATGACCGCACACGCGATCAGCAGGATAGCGGGCATGAGGAACCATGCTTGCACGATGCCGGCTTCAGCCGAGGCGCCCTGCATGCCCTTTGTGAGTGACTGATCATAGCCTGCGCGCGACAGGAACCCGAGGAAAACAGCCTGCGCCAGGCTCATGGCGGGCTTGGTGACGAAGCTGTTGACACCAGCGTACATGCCTTCGCGCCGCAGCCCTGTCGTGTGCTCGTCCGCGTCGATGACATCACCATTCATCAGTGGAATGAGGTACATGCCACCGGCAAAGCCCACACCAATCAACAGAAAGGCGATCATCATCGGAATGAGCCGGTGAGGGAACAGGAGACCGACGACGCAGCCGACGCCAAACATGGAAGCAAACACGCGCACACAACGTTTGACACCCCAGACATCACGACGGTTTAGGAACAGCAGCAGGCCCAGGATTGCCCCGACAAAGAGCGAGCCAAGGGTGAGAGAGGTCCCGGTGCTCTTTGCAACGCCCATGCTCACTTCGTCATAGTAGTAATAGATACCTTGCATGAGCTGGTTCTGGACATAGATGACGGTGAAACTGACAGACTCGAACACGACAAAGGACCTGTTGCGAAAGCAGGCGCCCAGCGACTTCCAGAAGCTGAACTGTTCCTCTTCCTGCTGGAAGTGGTTTTCCTTGTAGAAGAAGGTGCTGGCATAGATGACCACCGCCATGAGGACCCCAAGACCGATCATGATAAGTCGGTAGGG
>JAPLGK010000157.1 GCA_026390195.1 Caldisericota bacterium | reverse complement strand
GCCACCGATGCCGGCATCCACCTCGTCGAACACCATGGTAGGAATCTGGTCGGTCTCGGCGAACACCGTCTTGAGCGCGAGCATGACGCGCGAAAGCTCTCCGCCGGATGCGATCTCTCTGAGAGGACGCAGTCCCTCCCCGGGGTTGGGAGCAATAAGGAACTCGACCACGTCCAGACCCGTCTCAGATGCCTTGAAACGCTCATCCCCAACGGCGATACCCTCCTCGTCGACGCTCTGCTCGATGGAACAGACGAACCGGGCATTGGACATGGCCAGCTCAGCAAGCTGTTCCTGGACCTTGCGCGCAAGGACGGGTCCCCCCTGCTTGCGTTTCGCTGTCAGTGACGCGCCGATCGTCGAGAGTTCGGTCTCGAGCTGGGCAATGTGGCCACGCATGCCGGCCTCGTCGCCCGCCCGCCCGCGGCGTTCATGCAGCTTGCGGTCGATCTCCGTCCGAAATGCAAGCAGACCGTCGAGGTTCTTGTGATACTTCTCCTCGAGTCTGGCGATAGCGTCCAGCCGCTCAGTCACCTGCGCCAGTCGCGCGTCATCCAGCTCAAGCCTGCCGAGATAGTCGCTCAGAGCCGACCCGGCTTCCTTGAGACTCGCCTGCGCCCCGTCCAACAGGGATGCCACATCGTTCAGCCGGGGGTCGATCGAGCACAGGGCATCGATGGTGTGGTGCAGTCTGCCGACCTGTCGCACGATCCCTTCGCTGTCTCGGGATTCGTCTCCAGCAAGGGCGGCCGAGGCCTGGCCCAATTGCTCCTGTAGCTCACGGACGTTCTCCAGAAGCCGCTGTTCTGCCATGAGCACGCTGTCCTCCCCGCCCCTCAGCTGCGCACGCTCAAGCTCTTCCGAGGCGAACTCCAGATAGGCGGTCTCAGTGTCCCATTCTGCCCGGCGCGTCTCCATTTGCTCCAGTTCACGCCGTGCGGCGCGCAACTCAGCAAGTCCCGTACCAAAGAGCTCCTGCGCAGACTGGGTGTCATGTCCCAGAAAAGAGTCCAGAAGCTGGATGTGATTCTCTCGTACCAGCAACGACTGTGGCTCGTGTTGCCCATGGACGTCCGCAAGATGCTCGCCGAGCACTCTAAGCGTACTGATGGGCACGATGCGCCCGTTGATGCGATACTTGTGCCTGCCGGTGCGGTCCACCTCGCGGGTTGCCACGACGGTCATATCGTCGTCCGCCACCAGGTCGCCCAGCATATCCCGCAGCGGACAGGCACGCGGAAGGGCGAACTCCGCATCCAGTCGCAGGCTGTCCGCCCCCACGCTGATGAAGTCGCTGGTCAGCTTGCCCCCCAGCACTGCGCTGATAGCTCGCACAAGGATTGTCTTGCCCGCGCCCGTCTCGCCCGTGATGACATTCAACCCGTCATCGAATGACACGTGAACGTCGTGCGCGATGGCCAGATTGTGGATGTCCAGTTCCAGCAGCATTGTCAGCAGCCCCAGTGAAACTTGGCACCGAGGACCTTGTAGAAGTTTTTCTCGCGCAACCGGATGATAGCAACATCCTGGGGGGTATCTCTTCACGCAGACCGTGTCAAGGCTGTGGATGTCGCCGACACGCTCTCCGTCACGCATGAAGGCCGCCTTGTCTCGCGACTGCTTCACTTTGATGGTGATCTCACTGCCTGCCGATACGACCAGAGGCCTCGACGTGAAGTCATGTGGCGCAAGAGCAGTGAGCACAAGTGCTTCGACGGTAGGGTCCACGATAGGGCCTCCGGCGGACAGGGAGTACCCTGTCGAACCGGTGGGCGTGCACACCATGATGCCGTCTGCTATGATCTGTCCTGCGCGCACGCCACCGATGAAGACCTCGAACATGAGGATCTTGCCCGTAAGCTCCCGGACCACCAGAATGTCGTTGATGGCTGTCGTATTGAGGATTTCCTGACCCTCGCGCACGACGCGGGCCTCGAGGACGAGACGGTGCTCCACCGTGTACGTATGCGCGAGGACGGCGTCAAGCGACGCATAGACCTCGTTCTCCTCGACGTCCGTGAGAAAGCCGAGAGAGCCCAGGTTGATACCGAGGACGGGCAAACCCAGCTGGGTGCTGAGCCGTGCGGCGCGCAGGAAGGTCCCGTCGCCACCCAGGCTCAGAATGAAGGAACCGTCCGCAGCTCCCGACGGGATGGTGGACAGGTCGTCCTTCGAGGTCACGCTGACGACCTCGACCCCCTTGCCTGTCAGATACGGCCGAATCTCGCGCTCGAGTTCACGCGCATCCTTCGAGTCCCCGCGGCAGTAGACGATACTCTTCATCACGCTGTACAGTGTACGACGGATGTGCGAGGCTTCAAGCCGCTACCGCCCATCTGCCCCGGCCAGCAGGGCATGCGCCGCACGCGCCAGCCCCTCCGCGTCGAGTCGATAGGCGCTCAGGAGGTGTGCCCGCTTGTCCTGGACAGGAAACGCGTCGGGAACACCACACCGTCCGATGCGCCAGATGTTCATGTCAGAACGTGCGAGCGCTTCGACGACTGCGTCGTACACGCCCGTGGAACGCGTCGTCTCTTCAGCAAGCAACACTGCTCGGCAGGTGCCGGCCAATCGTTTGAGGAGACCGATATCCAGGGGCTGGGCAAAACGGAGGTCCACAACACACGCC
>JAPLGK010000205.1 GCA_026390195.1 Caldisericota bacterium | reverse complement strand
TTCTCGATGAACCTGGCAACCGAGCTGTCCGCGCTGGTAGGCTCCAGCAGCTCGATCTCGGTGTCGCCGACGGGCAGGAACGCCGTTCTCACGTTCTGTTCAGCCACCTCTTCGATACCATGCAGCTCGATACCCAGAGATGTCTCCCAGAATGACAGCGACTCCTGCAGGTTGGCAACGGCAATGCCGATATGATCGATGTTCTTCAGGTTCATGCGTTCCTCCAGCTTTGCTCAAAGATGGCGTCTGCCAGCGAATATGGGTCACCCTGCTTGCTGGCGACCTTTTCCAGCTCGGCCTGAACGGCCGGCTGGTCCAGCTGCCGCTTCATCGTGTCTGCCAGGCGCGTCTTCAGAATCTCGAGCACGTCAAGCTTGGCCATCCGTATCTTGAGTGCGTCCAGCTTCCCAGACGCCACGAGATACATGTGATGCCGTTCAATCGTGTCCACAACGCTTTCAACGCCCGTGTTCTGTTCGGCCGAAACCTTGAGTACGGGCGGATTCCAGCCCGTCGTCATCGACAGTTGCAGGACGGAGCCTTCATGGCCTGGATGTCGTCCCCCATGCCAGGCGCCATGACAACGGCTGTCGTATACGCGACATCGTGCACGTCCACCTCGGACTGACCCGCGCCAACGGTCTCGACGAAGATCCAGTCGAACCCCGCAGCATCAAGGATGCGGGCAGCCATCCGAGTGGCACGGTTGAGGCCGCCCTGTGACCCCCGGGTTCCCATGCTGCGGATGTAGACATCGCGTGTGAGAGTGACATCGAACATACGAACTCGGTCCCCCAGGATTGCACCGCCCGAAAAGGGACTGCTAGGGTCGACCGCCAGAATGCCGACCTTCTGCCAACGAGCCGCCAGGAGTGCCGCCAGTCGTGAAACCAGCGTACTCTTGCCGGCGCCAGGGGAACCGGTCACTCCGACGATGTACGCGCGTCCTGTGCTCCCATAGACGCCGCGGATCACCTCGGCGCCGCGTGGATCGCCATTCTCGACCCACGTGATCGCACGCGCGACCGCTCTCGTATCACCGGCCAGGACACCCAGCTTGACGTCCACCTAACTAGGCTTCCCTCTTCACGTGGCTCCGGATGTAGTCGACACAGGTGGCCAGTGGAGTTCCCGGTCCGAAGACCTCACTGATCCCGTGCTCTTTGAGGAACGGGATGTCGTCTTCGGGAATGACCCCTCCGCCCATAATCAGCATATCGTCAGCTCCCTTCTCCCTCAGCAGGTCAACGACTTTCGGAAACAGCGTGTTGTGTGCTCCCGACAAGCACGACAGGGCAACCACGTCCACATCCTCCTGCAGGGCGACCTCCGCAATCTGCTCCGGTGTACGGCGGATGCCCGTGTAGATGACTTCCATGCCCGCATCCATGAAGGCCCGTGCCAGGACTTTGGCTCCACGATCGTGCCCGTCCAGGCCAGGCTTTGCCACGAGGACTCTGATCTTCTGTTCCATGGTCTCCTCCTTAGAACGACGCGTCCGGCCGGTATTCGCCGAACACGG
>JAPLGK010000079.1 GCA_026390195.1 Caldisericota bacterium | reverse complement strand
AGTGGTGCGGGGAGAGGGAGTTGAACCCTCACGACCTTGCGATCACTAGGACCTGAACCTAGCGCGTCTGCCATTTCGCCACCCCCGCCTGAAGGGCTTGAGACTAGCGCTCCAGAATGACCGGGATGACGATGGGCCGCCTGCGCGTTTTGTCGTATATATATTTAGCCGAGAATTTGCGCAAGTCAAGCTGCAAATCAGGCGTCGTGCGTACATCCTTGTTGCGAAGGGTCACCATGTAGGCCTTCATTTCGCGAGTCAGGTCCGGCAGGATTGCGTCGTCGTCAGTCACGACGCCCTTCGTCACGATTTCCGGACCGGCAAGGATCTTTCCTGTCATCCTGTCAATGCTTACGACTGAGACGAGAATGCCGTCTTTGGCCAAGCGGGCACGGTCAGTGAGGATAGGGCTATCAGGTAACCCCAGGGCAAGACCGTCAATCAGCAGTCCTTCGGCGGGTATGCGCTTGAGCGTAGTCAGGTGTTCACTGTCTACGGTGAAGCACTGGCCGTTTTCGAGGATGAAGACGTGTGTGCCTGGGATGCCGACGCTCTCGGCAAGGCGCTTGTTCCAGAGAAGATGCCGGTATTCCCCGTGAATCGGTACGAAGAACTTGGGACGCGTCAACGAGAGCATCAGCTTGAGGTCTCCCTGAGCACCATGGCCGGACACGTGGACCTTGTCCTCTCGGCGGTAGAATACGTTGGCGCCTCGGCGGAACAAGTTGTCGACCGTGCGAGCTACCATCTCCTCGTTACCGGGGATCGGATCTGCAGACAGGACAACAGTGTCGCCTTTTGTGATCTTGACGAAGTCGTGTTCGCCGCGAGCAAGACGTGACAGGCCGCTCATGGGCTCGCCCTGGGTTCCGGTCGTGACAATAAGCATCTTGTCCTTGGGGACGCTCCCCATCTCATCCTGCTGGACGAACATGTTCTCAGGCATTTCCATGATCTTGACCTTGCGGGCTACCTTCACGGAACTGACAATGCTCCGACCGTCCACAAAGACCTTGCGACCCTGAGGGGCAACCGCGTCCATAATCTGCTGAATCCGGTGGATGTTGCTAGAGAACGTGCTGAAGATGATACGGCCCTTGGATTCGCGCACAATGCCGTCGAATGTGGACCGCAGGTCGCGTTCCGAACCTGCGAAGCCCGATTCTTCGGCATTCGTCGAGTCAGACAGAAGCAGGAGTATTCCCTCGCGCCCCAGGGCGCTGAACTTCTGGAGATCGATGGGCTTGTCGTCGACCGGGGTCTGATCGATCTTGTAGTCACCGGTGTGAAGAATGATTCCCTCGCTCGTGCGGATGGCAACGGCCATGCTCTCGGGCACCGAGTGGGTAACGCGAACGAACTCGACGTCCATGTTGCCTATCTTGATGCGGTCGCCCGCTTGCACTGCCTTGGTTTCGTAGGGCTTCATCCGGCCAGGGATGACGTCCTCGATAATTCCGAGGGCGAACTTGCTGGCATAGATGGGTGCGCGGACGTGCTCCAGCGTGTAGCCAAGCGCTCCGATGTGGTCCATGTGCGAATGTGTGATGAGGATTCCGCGGATCTTGTCTTTGATCTGGTCGAGGTAGTCCATGTTGGGAATGACATAGTCGATCCCCTGCATGTCATATTCGGGGAACTTGAATCCCGCATCGACAATTACTGCATCGTCATTGACCTCATAGACGGTCATGTTCTTGCCAATCTCCCCGAGACCTCCAAGGGGAGTAATACGGATGATGTCGTGGCGTCGGGTCGTGTGTTCGGTGTGTTGCGATTGTATTTTAGTCATGGTGACAGTGTACCCACGTTGTTAGCGTTGAAAAGCAATGCATTGTGGAGAGTTGTGTCAACCGTCAGACTCGCTGCTATCCTGCGCTGTCTCATCCAGCGCTTCCGACCGTTCAGGAGGCACGGGACGGACCGGAGGCCGGTGCCTCAGGATCGGTGAGGCGATGATCCCCAATACGATGATCGCGATATCCGTCCACTGGTTTGGGGTGAAGCGGAGCACGTGGACGGGGATGTAGCGGAAGAACTCCACGACGAAGCTGGTGACGCCGTAGAGGTACAGATACCAGATGAAGACCTGGCCATCATAGTGTTTGCGCTTTCGGACGACCCAGAACAGAACGGCAAACGCGAGAAAGCCGGAAGCGGAGTTGAACAGCTGGGCTGGCCAGATTCTCTGATTGAGCAGATCGCACTCGGACAAGGGGTTGGTGAAGATGACTCCAAGCCACGATGTCGTAGCTGTTCCGTTGCAGCAGCCATTGAGCCAGCAGCCGATCTTGCCGATACCGAAGGAGAGAGCAAGCAGGGGCGCCACGATATCAGCCATCCGCCAGAATTCCATCCGGCGACGCCGAATCAGGAAGTTGGCACCGACGACACCGCCAAGAATGCCTCCAAAATAGGAGAGCCCCCCTTCCCAGATGGCAAGGATGCGGAGAGGGTGAGCCAGATACCACAGGACATCCGGAGAGGTCATAATCCAGCCGATGCGAGCTCCCAGAATGCCACCGATAACGGCGGCGATGGCCACGTCCAGTACATCATCAGTGTTGATGCCCTGGCGTCGTGACTCGATGTAGACGACGGTGATACTGATGGCGATCGAGACAGCGATCATGACACCATACCAGCGAATAGTAAGGCTTCCAATGACGAGAGCTATGGGATGCATCGGCTTCTCCTTGTTGGTTCGTGAGCCTGCGGCATCAGGATTATAGTGCGAAATATCGGAGTTGCCAGTCGGTGGCGCTGGGATTCCCGATAATGCAATCTGCGATTCAATACGGAGCATGTGACACATATTTGAACCTTCGCGTTGCGTTGACCGGTCTGCGGTGCTATAACCTCATCTATGGAAGATACGCTGCGCATACTCCAGGGGTTTGAACCGTCGAGCTTGGACGAGTTTGTGGGTCAGGTTGCGGTCGCAGGGCCCGGAACACCTCTTCGGAAGTTCGTCAGTGATCGCGTACCGTTCAGTGCGATCATCTGGGGTCCTCCGGGGTGTGGGAAGACAACGTTCGCACGGCTGGTGGCTGCGCAGTTGGGCGAGGAGATGGAGTACGTGACTGCCGTCTCGGTGGGCGTACCTGAGTTGCGTCAGGTTGTGGCTCGCCATGCAGGGCGTCCTTTCCTCCTGGTCGTAGACGAAGTTCACCGGTTCAACCGGATTCAGCAGGACTTCCTTCTGCCCATGCTGGAAAACCGGCTGATGACATTTGTCGGCCTGACGACGGAGAGTCCCTACGCTGCATTGTCACCTGCTTTGCGCTCGAGGATCTTCATGTTGCGATTTGGGCCGCTGACCACGGCCGAGATCGCCCATATTCTCACTCACGGATGTGAAAGAACAGGCATGCAGGTAGGTGGAACCGTGTTGAATCTCGTCGCGGCCTTCAGTTCGGGGGACGCGCGTGTCGCCATCAATGCTCTGGTATGGTTGTACCAGTCAGGAAGCCTCGTGGAGGGAGCAGATCTGAGTGAGCTGCTCAAAGAGGTTCCAGTAGCCAAGAATTTTGAGCAGGAACACTATGACCTTGCCTCGGCATTCATCAAGTCGATGCGTGGCTCTGATCCGGACGCTGCGCTCTACTACATGGCACGCATGATCGAGGCAGGAGACGATCCTCTCTTCGTCGCTCGGCGCATGATCATCTTCGCGGCAGAGGACGTCGGCCTGGCGAATCCCTTTGCTGTTGTGATGGCGGCGGCGGCGTACGATGCCGTGCACGCCGTAGGATTGCCTGAAGCAATGCTGAACCTGACGGAGGCTGTCATCTACCTTGCGGGGAGCCGCAAGAACAATTCAGTACTGGGCGCCATGCG